>JANNCH010000487.1:0-10906 GCA_031386315.1 Pseudobdellovibrionaceae bacterium | reverse complement strand
GAGCAATCTTAAGTTGGTAGTATTCAGCGTCTGAACCTTTTGCAGCGTTCACATTCTCATTGCTGTTCAAAGCCACGCGAGGTGAAAGGTACATGCTCAAAGTCCATTTAGGATTGAGTGTCCAGTTTAAAAAAGTGTCAGAACGTAAGCGTCCCAATTCTTTGTTGTCTTGAGATACACGATCTGTGGGTGCGTAATAACGGATGTCAGTAGTGACTGAGCTGGTGCCTAAAATATTGAAAGTCGGTTTTACTGCGGCAGCAATCATCAATTCGCCCATGGCAAAAGTATTTTGGTGCAAAGTTTTATCGCGACCCGAAAGGTTCTCTCTGTTAGAAGCGAATTGGAAATTTTGTTCCAATTTCAACGCCAATTTTGATGTCATATTGTACTTAATGCCAACCCAGCTGTAAGCCGTGATAGGTGTCTCGTCTGTGTATTTGCGAGCTTCTGCTTCAAAAGCAATGGCTTCAGTTCCAATGTTTAATTGCAATGGCTGAGCTACGAGGGGGGCAGTCATTGTTGATGTTTGTGCAACAACTGGATTCTGTTGCGTGTCTGCAGCAGTGCTAGGAGCAGTGCTAGGAGCATTCATTGTAGAGGTAGTTTCTTGAGCAAAAGCTAGCGATGAAGCAAGCAGTACTAAAACCAATGTTTTAAGCATGATTATATCCCTTGGGTTGAGCTTATTTTAGCCAACAATGACAAAAGCTCAGTATTTAAGCAACTACAAACGATAGACAGGCCGAATATGTCAAATTTACGGCAAATACTACAGTGACTTTTCTGCAATCCTGGGGGAACCTGCCTAGTCCCTAATTTTTGGGACTAGAGGGGCTAATCGATTGCAAGAAACCCAATCTGCTGCGAGCGACGTTATATTTGAATCCATGAGCCTTTTTGCTGAGGATGCACCCCTTTTAAAGGGTGTGGCGCTGAGCACCTTGCTGCCTTTGCGATTGTCTAAATACCACCATGAAGAACTTGCCCCGCAAAGCGAACAGCCTTCGCCTCAGCTCTTTAATATGCCCAAGGTTTTTCGTTCAAAACTCATTGCGTACTCGCGTTCATATTACAACGAGATCAACGAACAAAACCGTCTTGCAGATATGCTTCGCTACAACTTCAGCAATGGCGAGCAGATCAGTGCAAAAGATATTTTACGCCATCCTTTCTATAAAATTGTTCCCAAAGAATTGCTGCCACAGATACCAAAGCAGAATTCAGTTTTTTCGCGTTGGCCACTGACACAGCAAAAAGAGCATTTGTTTTTAAGTCAAAATTTAAAAGAATTAGAAGATATCATTCAAGCATTGCTTGATGTTGTCGCGACCCAGGTGCGCCAAGGTAAAGTAGTGCTTTATCTTCAGTCTAAGGACGAGCCTGAAAAGGCATTGCCACTGAAGAGTATCGAATTCGATGTCGGCGTTGAACTGGATTGGCGGGTGGAGTTCGTTGAAAAAGAAGAACTCGAAACCGAATTTAAGCTGATCAGTTCTGCTCGCGGTTCCATATACTTTTTTGATTCATTTGCCTTGGATACCGATCGGGGGGTTGTCCTTGTTCATCCATGGTTGGTTGAGATGCGTGAGCTCAAAAAAGTAATGCCTGAGCTCGTTTTTGATGGCATGCCGACAGTACATACCGAAGGTGAGGTCAATGCCAAAGCGGTATTGAAACATCTGCGTACACGCTCGATTCCGGTCAAGATCACCGGCGATTCGGTGGCTGTGGCGAAAGAGCAAGGTTACATTGACGTCTTCTTGAATGAGCTCGGATACTTTTATATTCAAAATGGAGCCCGTATTTTAGGTCAAAAGGACCTGGCCCGTCGTGGATTCACTCCAAAAACCCTCGTTTATATGCAGACTTTATCCGAAGGGCTGCCATTTTTGCTAAATGTTGATGCCAAGGATTTAGCTTCGCGCACCCATCGCAAGCGTGATTGGGATATGAAGCTGCTGAAGCATTTAGGCATTTTGCAATATGTGATGCTAGAAACTTTGTCTTGGCATTTTGATGGCTGTTTGACCGATGGCCGGGTCGTTGAGCGCAAAGAGATATTCCCTTTTTTGCATGAAAAAATTCAGACCATATTGGTGCAGACATCGGGTGGAATCTTTGAAAAAGAAACAGCCCTGGCAGGACTTTGTTCGCAATCCGTATTGAATTATTTCGACGATTTTGTTTCTAAGGTGCTGCAGTCCATGACGTTGGGTGAATCTTTTTACTCTGAAAGTGGCGAAGTTCTTCTAGACGGTGTGGTTGAACGTGAATTTCAGCTGCTCTATGAAATGCTAAAAAGTCTGGCCCTTTCAACTCGTGGTGAGGCATTCCGTAAAACGAAGACTCCGCTTTTAGATAAAATATATGTTGAAGGCGGCGCTGATGATCCTTACTTAGCAAAGGGTCTTTTTTACTTTCCAGGGGCTAAAGATCAAATCCACGCCAGTCTTGAGTCCTTGCAATTACTTGTGCCTAAGGGCTTTCGTTTGTTTTATCGCGGCCAAGCCTTGCAAGAACTCAGTGATGATGACTTCCAAGTCGATTTCAATCTACAGAGTGATAATACGCGGGGCGATTTTAACTGGTTTGAACTCAATCCAAAATTCTTTTTACAGGGTCACGAAATCGATCCGAAAGAGATGGGTAAGTTCGGTAGTAGTGGCGTGATCGAATACGGCGGCAAGTTGTATTTGGTCCCACGGAAGCAAATGCCTTCTTTGCGACGTTTAGAAAATTTTTGGCAAAAGCTGCAAAAAGGCAAAAAAGATTCAGGCCAAAAAACGGGCAATGAACGTGTCTATCATTTGCAACGCCATCAGATTTTAGAATTACTCGCCCTTAGAACTTCAGGCTACGCCATCCGCGGTGATGAAGAGTGGAAAAAAATCTGTGATTTTTATGATGGTCTTGGCACAAGCACACGAGAACTTGTCTTGCCTGACACTATCAATGCCGAATTAAAACCCTATCAACGTGTGGGTGTGCAGTGGTTGCAAGATCTTTATCAATTAAAGCTAGGCGCCTTGCTAGCAGATGACATGGGTCTTGGTAAAACATTGCAGACCCTGTGTTTCTTAGAAGATCTGCGTGTTAAAGGCGAATTGGGGCAAGTGCTTATCGTTGTGCCATCCTCCTTGATATTCAATTGGCAAAGTGAAATTGAAAAATTCACGGCACAATTGCCGTTGCATATTTTTTCAAGCAAAGACCGCGAATCTATTTTTAAAAAATTAGAAGCCAAAGAGCAAATGATCGTTATAACCACCTATGGTTTATTGATGGAGCACGAAAGTTACCTCAATCAGTATCACTGGAAGGTTTTGATCTTTGACGAGGCCCAAAATTTAAAGAATATATCTACAAAACGTACCAGCTCGGCTCGCTCACTGAATGCTCAATTTAAAATCTGTCTGACGGGTACGCCGATGGAAAATCATTACGGCGAATTCTATTCACTGGTGGATTTGTTGGTTCCAGGTAGCTTGGGCAAAATCGAAGACTTCCGACGTCAGTATGTGAACACCGACATTGTCTCTAAAGAAGAGATTGCGGATTTAAAACTCAAGATCAAACCTTTGTTGTTGCGTCGTACAAAAAAAGAAATTTTAGATCAGTTGCCAGAAAAGCAAGAGACCAAGGTCAGCATTGCCTTTGAAGAAAAGCAAATGCAAATTTACCGAGATATTGCTTTATCATATAATCAAAAAGTACAAGAAAGTCTACTCACTCAAGGCGAAGCCAGCGTCCAATTGCAAATGTTGACGGCCATTTTGCGTTTACGTCAGGCTTGTTCGGATCCGGCCGCTTTGCCGAATGTAAAGTATGATCGTGTACCGCCAAAATTAGAAGCTCTGATGGATTCACTGGGTGAAATTGTTGAATCTGGTGAAAGTGCCTTGGTATTTACACAGTTCTTACAAACCCTCGAGCACACAGCAAAGCTACTGCGCGCACAAAACATACCTGTTTTTGTACTGCACGGAGGGGTGCCGACCAAGCAACGTCAAAAAACTTTGGAAGATTTTAACAAAGTCCAAGGCGGCGCTGTTTTGGTGATGACTCTAAAAACGGGTGGTGTGGGTTTGAATTTAACTAAAGCCAGTTACGTATTTCACCTAGAGCCTTGGTGGAATCCTTCTGTCGAAAATCAAGCCACAGATCGGGCCCATCGTTTGGGTCAGAGTAAAGCGGTGCAGGTATTTAAATACATCATGCATGAATCACTTGAAGAAAAAATTGAGCTATTGAAGGGTCGTAAGGACCAAAAATTTCAATCGCTATTTGCGGCCTCTGAAAGTGCAACAGAGATAGGTGCAGGCAGCGGAGCGCTTACAAAAGAAGATTTTGATTTGCTGATTGGCGCGAAATAATAACGAAATAATACTTTATATGTCGCTAACTGTCATACGTAGCGTCATGTTAATCTTAGCCGCCCCTAGGTATTGCATTTTTATTTGGCAAAGGCCCAGCCCTAGGGGATGATTATTCCCTTATTCTTTGAACTTTATGCGTTCTTTATTGAAGGAAAAACTATGAGTGTGCAGATCCCTCAGATAGTGATTGATTGCCAGAACTTTGTTACTGGAAAATTTCAAAAAGGCAGCGGCTTGGCCATCGATGTCGTCAGTCCCTACAACGGTCAAAAAATCGGAGTCTTTCACAGTTCAACAACTGAAGATGTGAACTCGGCTATTTCACAGGCTGCCATTGCACAAAAAGCTTGGGCCGACGTGCCAATGAAAGAACGCACAAAAGTGATGTTCAACTTTCGCCAGATTTTATTGCGTGAATTAGACGTGATTTCTCATTTGAAGTGTTCAGAGTCTGGTAAGGGCTTTGCCGAGGGACGAGCGGGTCTGATGAAAGGGATTGAAGTCCTTGAATTTGCCATCGCTTTGCAGAATATGGACTTAGGCGGGAAGGCCGAAGTTTCTCGCGGAGTTTCGTGTGAATTTCGACGTGAACCCTTGGGTGTGGTTGCTAATATCACTCCGTTTAATTTTCCAGCCATGGTCCCGATGTGGACGATACCGATCGCTCTAACTTTAGGTAATGCATATATCTGGAAGCCATCTGAAAAAACACCGCTAACATCTATGAAAATAGCTGAGGCGTTGAAAGAAGCCGGTTTGCCGGACGGTTTATTTCAAGTACTTCAAGGCGGAAAAGACACCGTTGAAGCGATCATTGATCACAAGGCCGTGAAGGCCGTTGGTTTTGTGGGTTCAACAAAAGTAGCACAGGCTGTCTACGAACGTGGCACTCGTCAAGGCAAACGTGTTCTTGCACTGGGCGGCGCAAAAAATCATATCGTATTGCTCCCTGATGCCAATGCAGAGCTTTCAGGAATAGGCATCAGTGATTCTTTTACAGGTTGTGCTGGGCAGCGCTGTATGGCCGCATCCGTTTTGCTAGCCGTGGGCGATGTTGATAAGCATATTCAAAAAGTTATCGAACGCGCAAGTTCGTTAGAGCTTGGTAAAGATATGGGCGCAATTATTACTAAATCCCAAGTGGAGTTTTTAAATGGCGCAATCACGAAGGCCGAAAAAGCCGGAGCTAAAGTTTTATTAGACGGCCGCAAAGCAAAGGCACCGGCAGGCATGGAGAATGGCAACTGGATTGGACCTACAATTTTAGACAATGTCCAACCAGGTAGCGAAGCCGTGCAGGTCGAACTTTTTGGACCGATCTTGAGCATCGTTCGTTGCCACGATATTTCAGAAGCCATGAAAATTGAAAATAGCGTCGAATACGGCAATGCGTGCTCGGTATTTACTTCCAGCGGAAACTTGGCAGAAAAAGTTATTCGCATGGCTTCAACGGGTATGGTTGGCGTCAATGTGGGTGTACCCGTTCCACGCGAACCATTTTCGTTCGGCGGGGTGAATGCATCAAAATTTGGACATGGGGATATCACAGGGACTCAATCGCTCGACTTTTGGTCGAACGTAAAGAAAGTCACCGTTAAATGGGAAAAACAAGACGACAACAATTGGATGTCGTAAAGTAGGAAATATGAAAAGATCATCACACGTTATTTTAACATCGCATTCGAGTATTGTTTTTAAAGACAGTCTGCCTATCAACTGGGGAGTCAAAAATCCCCTTGAGCGTGGGCCTGTCGTGGGTTCATTGACCGAACCTAAAAAACGCAATGCCATTGGAACTCATAGTGGTAGCTATACAATTTATCGTGCACTTTCTATTGCACAGGGCAAATACTCGCTGACGCATAAACCGGATTTGAATAATACCGAGAGCCCTGTAAAAATCGGTCCTTTCCCATCATGGTTTGATGCAAAAAAAATGGTCTCTATCGACCCATGGGGTTTAGATGTGCCTCAGCACTTTCAAGAATATTTTAAATCTGGCTATGATATTCGCCCTACGATTGCAGTGACTCAAGCCCACTTACAAATTCCTGAAATTGCCGAAGCCATTCAAAAAGGACGACTGAAGGTCGACGGCAAAATAATTAAAGAAAATAACGATATCCGTGTGACCAAAGTAGCCTTCGAAGCTGTTTGGTATCTTCCAGGGATCGCCGAACGCTTGGGTGTTGACGAAGGCGAACTTAGAAAAATTCTTTTTCAAGAAACCGGTGGGATGTTCCCAGAACTTGTGACTCGTCCAGATTTAAAAGTGATGTTGCCACCAATCGGTAGCACGACGGTTTACATTTTCGGCAATCCCCAAGATTTATCAAAACCCGAAGTAGAGCTAACTTGTCGTGTGCATGATGAATGCAACGGCTCGGATGTATTTGGTTCTGATATTTGCACCTGCCGTCCCTATTTAATATACGGGATTGAGGACGCGGCCCGTACGGCTCAGCGCGGGGGCGTGGGTATTATCGCATACTATCGCAAAGAGGGTCGTGCTCTTGGTGAAGTGACTAAATTCTTGGTGTACAATGCCCGCAAACGTCAGCAGGGCGGGGATTCGGCTGCAACCTACTTTCACCGCACCGAATGTGTGGCGGGGGTTGAAGATGCACGCTTTCAAGAACTTATGCCTGATATTTTACATTTCTTTGGTATTAGCAAAATTCATAATCTGCATTCCATGAGTAATATGAAATACGATGCAATTGTTAAATCAGGCATCGAAGTGATCAACCGTGTTCCAATCCCTGATTTTTTGATTCCACCAGATGCGCAAGTTGAAATGGAAGCAAAAAAAGCAGCTGGATATTTTAATCCGGGCGAAAAAAAGACAAGTGAAGACCTTGAAAAAGTGAAAGGCAGACCCATTGAAGAATAGTAATAACTATACTGAAAAAGATCTGGATTTTTTACTTTCACCGGCGGCCGTTCGTCAAAGTGCAGAAAAAATTTTTGAACTGACAAAAGCAGGACAGACGCATTTTACATACCATGCTGAAAAATTTGATACGACAGTGGATTATGTAATTGAAGTGATTCACGCCAATTACCCAAGTTTAGAAATCCCTTTTCATTCACGCTGGGGACATTTTCGTGTCGGTGGGATCGACCGTGTGAAAACATTGGAAGCGAAGATTAAAGATGCCGATGCCTTACAGCTTGCACGTACAAAATTTGATTTGGCAATCACCTCTGTATTGCTTGATGCCGGGGCCGGTCCGGCTTGGTCATACCGTGAAACCAGTTCTGATAAAAGTTTTTCTCGTTCAGAAGGCCTTGGGGTCGCTAGTTTTTATTTATTCATGGACGGTTCTTTATCCCATGATAAACAAAAAACTTTTCAAGCCACTGCGGAAGGCTTAAAAAATTTAAAGCAAAGTACTTTAGAGACTGCATTTCAAGTGAGTCCACAAAACCCCCTTATCGGTGTCGAGGGACGTCTGATGTTGCTAAAAAATCTTGGCAACACTATTGAGCAGAAAAAAGACCTTTTTCCAGGCGGCAGACCTGGTGGCTTAGTGGATTATCTACACAAACGCTACGGCAATCGCATTACAGGGCCGCAAGTACTGCGTGCTGTTTTAGATGGTCTTGGGGAAATCTGGCCAGGCCGTTTGCGTGTCGCCGGAGTCAATCTAGGTGATATATGGGCCTACAACAAAGTGGACGGCGGCTTAGCGGCTTTTCATAAACTTTCACAGTGGATGAGTTATTCATTGATGGAGCCACTAATGGATGCTGGTTTTGAATTGGTCGAAGTTGAAAAGCTGACAGGCCTTGCCGAATACCGCAATGGTGGACTGATTTTGGATCTTGGTTTGATTACGCTAAAGGATGCGAAGCTTTTGCAAGCTTCGCATCGCCCTGACTCTGAATTGATCATTGAATGGCGCGGATTGACCGTGGCTTTGCTTGATCGCATCGGAGATCAAGTCCGTAAGAAATTAAATAAATCAGAAACAGATTTTCCATTGGCTAAAGTTTTAGAGGGTGGAACCTGGTGGGCCGGGCGCAAAGCCGCAAAAGCCTTGCGTGCAGATAGCTCACCACCCCTAAAAATAGAAAGCGACGGAACAGTTTTTTAATGCTGCAAGGCAAGAGAGGGAACGACTCAGTCGTTCCCTTGGGTTAGCGCCGCAAGGCAAGATGTGGAACACAAAGTGTTCCACTGGATTAAAGCCGCAAGGCAAGAGAGCGTCACTGGTGACGCGTGATTTACGAAGGAGTTCTTGTGAGTTCAAAAGTAACTGTGATCGATCATCCACTGTTAAAACATAAATTGGGTTATCTGCGAGATAGTCGCACGAACTCTTACGAGTTTCGTGAACTCGTCAAAGAAATCACCAAAGTGGTTGTCTATGAAGCCATGCGAGACTGGAAAGAGCTAGAAACCGTAAATATCGAAACACCGATCGCAAAAACCACTGCCGAACGCATTTTAAATGCTCCAGTCGTGGTTTCAATTATGCGTGCGGGGAATGGAATGCTAGACGCAGCCCTTTCGATGATCCCGATTGCCAGCACAGGATTTATCGGTATTTACCGTGATAAATTTATTCATAATACTGTCGAGTATTATTTCAAAATGCCTCAAAATGTGGAAGGCAAATCCATTTTACTTTGTGATCCCTTGATTGCCACAGCAGACACTATTGTTGCAGCCATTGATCGCTTAAAAGATTATAAAGTGGGTCGCATCAAAGTCCTCAGTATTCTTGCCAGCAAAACAGGGCTTGAACGCATTCATCACTTTCATCCAGATGTAGAAGTATATACGGTCAATATCGAGCAAGAGACAAACGAGCTGGGGTATTTAGTGCCAGGTCTTGGAGACGCCGGCGATCGTTTGTTTCAAACCAAATAGAGGATGTATCGATGAATTGTTATATCATTGGTGTGGCAGGCGGAAGTGGATCGGGTAAAACATTTTTTACCCATGCATTGCAAAAACATCTAGGTGCAGATGTATGTCAGATCATATACCAAGATAATTACTACATTGATCAGTCCCATCGCTTTGATGGTGATGGTGGTTCTGTTAATTTTGATCACCCCAGCAGTTTGGAATTTTCGCTCTTAGCTCGTGATTTAGTGGCGTTGAAGCTTGGACAAAATGTACAAGTGCCTATTTATGATTTTGTCACCCACACTCGACAAAAGAAGACAATCCCTTTGCATCCTACAAAAATTATTTTGGTTGATGGTATTTTAATTTTAAATTCTAAAGAAGTTCGTGCCGTACTAGACGAAGCCGTATTTTTCGATACACCTGAAGGCTTGCGCTACAGTCGTCGCTTACACCGTGATGTCAATGAGCGTGGTCGCACACCTGAAGGAGTTAAAAAACAATTCGATCTTCAGGTCAGACCCATGCACGATCAGTTTGTTGAGCCCTCTAAACGTTTTGCACACACCGTGATTTGTGATTTGGGCGAGTATACTGAAGTGCTTCAAGCTTTCTGCAGCCGTCTCGGATCCCTTTAGTTTGTCTGTAAGTGATTACCAAAGTATTAACTCAGAGGCGTGCAGCATCGTCGAAAATCCTGTAAGTTTTTCAGAAGTCATCGTTATGTACTCTACTTTATATGGATACTAAGACATTCTATTGGCGAGCAATCCTATATTAAGTTTACATGCAGGCAGTTTAAGCAAGAGGGGACAAGCATGAAGACAAGCCAATTACTACTGATTTCAATTCTTGTTTCGAGCGCGGCTTGTTCAAGTTTTAATGGTTCAAGAAAAAGTTGTTCAAAATTCTTTCGTATCAACCAGCGCTGGCTCTTGCCGATAGATTTTAAACAGTCTATGAATTTAAATGAGTCTGTCATTGAGAGTATTGGTTAGAAAACACCAGGATCACTGGCCTTATCCAAAAGTTCTAAATGATGCTGACTCAATGTGATTGTAGCGGCTTTCGTAATATCTTTTAGTTGTTCGATAGAAGTAGCGCTTACAATGGGCGAGGTCACAATTGGGCGAGACATCAGCCATGCCACCGCAACTGTTGCAAGTGCGCAATTATGATCTTTTGCCGCCACATCCATAGCATCTAATATTTTCATACCACGTTCATTGAAAAAACGAGCCATCCCACCACCGCGAACACTTTTCGCAAAATCTTTTTCGCTGCGATATTTGCCCGTTAAAAATCCACTCGCCAATGAATAGTAAGGCGTCACACCTAAATAGAGTTCTTTGCACACAGGCTCAAGATCTCTTTCGAAATCAATACGATCAAATAGGTTGTATTGAGGTTGTAAGGACTGATAGGCAGCAGCCGTGGCTTTGTGACTCGCGTGAATGGCTTTAGTGAGTCTTTTGCTAGTATAATTTGAAGCGCCAGCCACGCGTATTTTACCATGTTTGATAAGCTGGCCATAGATTTCTATTGTCTCTTCAAGTGGGGTGCTGTCATCATCCTTGTGAGAGATGTAAAGATCGATGTGATCTGTCTGCAGGCGTTTCAAAGAGGCATCCACTGCATTGATGATATATTTTTTTGCTAAGCCCAC
>JANNCH010000469.1:0-4762 GCA_031386315.1 Pseudobdellovibrionaceae bacterium | reverse complement strand
GAATATCGGATCCGCTGTCGTTGGTCGCCCCAATACGGGCTATATCGTTCAAGGCATCTTCACAGTGTTTAAAGAAGATCTTGCTCAGTTTCCACCGCAGTCTCTTGAGGCTGGAATTGTAGGCTTACCAGGGCGCATTCTTAGTATTGGAACGAATAGTTTTAACTTTCAATCCCCCACCTTTGCTACGCACGATCAGGCCCAAAATTATAAAGATCACATTCAGTTTTTTATTGTGCCACGCTTGAACTGATATGCCCCGCAAGACCGGACACTAGACCAGAAAAAGCCTTGGCGGTTGGCGCCGAATTTGCTGTCCAAGCGTATGTCTGGTGAAATAGGCTAAGGGTGGACAACGCGTGAAAAAGTTAAAATTAATGACTTTGTTGATGGCAGGATTCGCATTGTACTTCAGTGCTTGCTCAAAAATGGACGAGCGCAGATTGCCGGCAATACCCGAGATACCAGACCCCGAAGTTCCTCCAGGTCCTGCCGAGACTTCCTTTCAAGGTGTCTTAGACGAAAATGGAAACCCACTTGCAACAGTCAGCTCTCCGGTACCCGATGGGCAAATATATATTTTCAACGATGGTAAAAGCTTTATCCTTTCATCCCGTGGCAACAATCCTGTCATTTTTTCGACTCAAATTGCGATGAAAAATAATGGTCAAATATTTGGTGCTAATTGCACATTTGAATCCACAGATTGCAGTGGTGAATGCCACCTTGATGCTAACCATGGGACACCCGATCAAAATGCCTTACTAGTTGCAAACAATTGGGGCGAGGTCGAAGGCCTTGCGGCTAGAGTTTATCAATACGATGGTTTGCCCAGCTCAGACCAAGTACGTGAAGTACATTCGCGAATGGATCTATTTGGTGATGGTCCTTATTGCAGCAATATCGCGGCAATTTTAGACCATTATTACACATTGATTGATGTCACAGCTTCTTATCCAAATTTAAACAATACAGACTGGAAACTTCAGTACTAGTTTTAGTGAATTTACTCGTCGCCGAACGGGTGACCGAAGAAAACTATGTGACAATTTTGCAGTAAAAAGCCGTCTACCAAACACTGATTGATGGCATCTGCACAAATTTCATCTTTAGTGCCTTCTGCGTAATTAAAATAATCACCCACCGGCTTTTTGTGGCTATAGGCACGAACTGTACACTGCTTTACGGTATCGACGACAGGTGCTTCGATTTTAGCGACAGCTCGGGAGCCAAAAAATAATGTGATCGCTAAAGTTAAAATATTTTTCATCGACCCGTACCCCACTATGATAGATCGGATGGGTCTATCGTACGAAACTTGTGAAATCAAACAAAATTGAATCAATTGCTGCTTAGTCGTACCCGCTCCAGCTGCCCTAGGCCTAAATTAGATCCAGAGGTAAAAGTCGCCAGCAAAGACTGAAAAGTAGCGGTGCTCAAAACAATACCGAGCTAAGCCCCGTCGTATTCATTGCACCAACACCCACAAGCGCTCCAGAAGAAATGCTTTGTAAAATACTTGAGATGTCTGTGCTACCCAAACCAGATGTGCCTAATTTACCTGTTAATGCGCTAATCAATGCGCCTGCGGGTCAAAATCACTGACCAAATTATTTGGCCACGAATCTTTTTTGCAATAATTAGGAGCATAGACGACTTCTAATTTGATTCGATCTGGATCTTCAAAAAGCACAGCATAATAATCGTCATTCCCTTGAGGACTGCCATCATAAAGTACTGAGATTTTATGACTCTTCAAGACAGTCTCGTAGTACTCATCTACTTTAATTTTACTAGAACAGTAAAAAGCCAGATGATTTAAACCGACTTGTTTGCGATGAAAAATAGTGCTTCTGTGTTTTTCTGAAACCGGGCTTAAAATCAATTTTAAGAGTCCATCACAAAAAACAGCGCAGTCTTTTGTCGTTACCAAACGTTCCCAACCCAGTGGAAGCAAGATTTTATCGTAGAAACGGATGGACTCAGCGTAATTAGTAACATTGATTTCAAGATGCGAAAACTTTGTCGAAGCTGTGGTTTTGTTTTTCTCTTCAATCCAACGCGAAAGATATTTTACAGACTGCGATCCGTGATGCCTAAGCATTCGACCGGTCAGTGAAGACCGCCAACGATTACGGCTCGCAAGAGCATGAGGTAAAAATTCTTTAAATTTTTGAAAAATAATCTTCTGTGTAAATTTTTGCGTCAGTATTGCTTGCCCTTGTTCAATAGATGTTTTCCAGAAATCAGCATCTTCAAGTTTTGTAACTTGCTCGACAAACTCTGTGGCATTCATAAACTGAGGATGCCCATTACAAATCCCCTCAAATGTTATCGGAGTGCCTATTGCAGGCGTACCGGTAGCCCAGGCCTCTAAAACTTTACCTTTAATACCTGCACCGTAGCGTAATGGCGCAATCAAAGCTTTGTGTTGCGAAAGGGCTTTACGATGATCATCCACAGCCCCGTGCGAATAGATTCCATCTTTGCCCTTGTGTCTAGTCACTACCTGCGGTGGATAAGCACCATATAGATGCAATTCAGCTTTCGGCATTTTTTGACGAAGTGCTGGCCACAACTCAGACTCTAACCACTTCACGGCATCCAGATTCGGTGCATGCAAAAAATTTCCTAAAAAACAGAAGCCCTGACGCTCTTCAAACGGAACTACTTTGATTTCTATCTCTGAAGAAAAGGGTAGCAACAAAATACGTTCCGCATCCAAGCCCTGCGATTCCAACCACTGCTGCTCAAAGGAAGAGACAACAAGACTTACATCCACCCTGTGCAATGCCGCCATTTCACGTAAAATATCTTCTTCAAACATTTCTACAGGCGGAGTCATGACTTCTGGCCATGGCAGGTTCGCCGCCACAGCTCGCTGCCGGGCACGACGTATACAATGTATGTCGCTGGTATCTAATATATGAAGGGCCTCTGGCCATAACTCACGAGCGCGCCAGCCATATTGTTCTTCCATATAAAAGCGGTCATAGATAACGACTTCGGGTTTGAGTAAAGCAAATGTCTGTTCGATTGAAGATTGGTTCGGATCACAACTAAGTGTGCGAACGCCTGTTTTTGTCCAATTAGAGCTATGTTCAGATGCAGGCCCAGGTGCAATACCAACAACCTCGTAACCAAGTCTTTGTAGAAAAGAAGACATCTCGCGCGTGCGTAGGCCGGCCGCAGATGACATAGGCTCGGGCCAATGATTTACAAAAATGACTGCTTGCTGAGAATTCATGGACGCAAGCTAGCATATCTTTTTAAAGTCTTCAAATTTTAAGGCTTTTACCACAATCGCAGCAGAATTGATCACGTTGCTTACGGCGCTCTTTGTGCTTGGTATCGTCGCACGAGCGTGGCGCAGCAGATTTAAATTTTTCACCACAGCTAGGGCAAAAGTGAATCGGTGGATTCATGCGGCCGTGGTTCATATTTGGACATTGAACTTTTCGATCTCTCATCAGTTTTTGAACCGATGCGTGATCAAACCATGGGTAGGATCATAGGGGGAAACACTGACAGTTACACGATCGCCCACAACAACTTTGATGTTGAAGCGTTTCATTTTTCCGCACAACTTAGCTTTGATCGAAATGTCATTCTTTTCGAGTTTAATAAAGTATATGCCACCACCAGAAAGATCGGCCACTTTACCTTCAAGCATGATCAGATCGTCTTTAGCCATGTGTTCTCCGTCTATTGAATTGAAAACTTAAGTAGATCACAACTAGACCAAGATAGATACAACCGAATCCATAGGGGACGGCAATGTCTGCTTTTGCATAACTCAAGTCACTCTCCACCGACTTGAGCCTGCCATAAACACGTCTGCAGTCTAGATTAGGTAGAGTTATTGCGAAAATTAAGAGAGATTCTAATTCAATCTCTTAAAATAGAGCTACACCTACAAGCCACTAACTATATTTCGGAGACTGAATGATTCGCCACAAGCTTGCTGTTTTGAAAGCATTCCTTCTACAACAATACTACAATTTAAAGTCCTACGACGAAACTCCATTTCGTCTGATTTCTGGCGACTTCGGCGACTATCGAACCGTCGTGCCTGTGCCTGTAAAACGCAGAAATCATAAAAAAGAAAAATAACAGGCTCATTACAACCCTCATATTTCGCATTCTAGACTTTAGCTGCAAATAATAAAAACCGAAAAATTCCTCGGCTTTCATTATTTGCATCAAGGAGTCGATATGAAGTTGTTAAGCCTTTTGTTCGTCCTCGTACTTTCGCCCTCTCTCTGGGCTCAGAATCTAAATATCAACAATCTCAATCACAAAATTCGCAATGCGGGTGCTGACTGGGTAGCTGGCGAAACGTCTGTTAGTCGTCTATCAGATGCCGATGCCAAAAAACTTTTAGGCCTCGGGCTTGACCCCCACCCCGACGTTTTGTTTTCAACCCCTGAGCAAATGCAATTGGGTATCAAAGCCGCGACCAGCTTGGACTGGCGCAATCGCAACGGCAAAAACTGGATCACCTCAATGAAGAATCAGGGTGCATGTGGTAGCTGTGTGGCTTTCGCAGCTGTTGCAACGTTTGAGGCTCAATATAGAATTTCTACTAACCAATCGGCCCTCAATATCAAATTGTCACCGCAGTTTTTGTTCTCGTGTGGTGGGGGTGCCTGTCAAAAAGGTTGGTATCCGGAATCAGCAGCTTCATTTCTAAAAAGTCGTGGAGTACCCAACGAATCATGTATGCCTTACGCGTCTAGCAACGGAAGAGACACCGCTTGCA
>JANNCH010000466.1:0-3732 GCA_031386315.1 Pseudobdellovibrionaceae bacterium | reverse complement strand
CCGCCCCGATCATGGGGATTGCGCTGACATCGCGTAATAAAAAATCCCAGGACGAAACGCCAATGTGTGGCTTTCCCCACCATTCGGTGGCAGGACCTATCAATAAACTTTTAGCCCATGGTTTTAAAGTCGCGATCTGTGATCAACTCGAAGATCCAAAAATGGCCAAGGGGATTGTTAAGCGCGGTATCACGCGGATTCTGACTCCGGGGATGGTTTACGATTCAGATACTCTGGATGGAACAAAGGCCCATTACCTTGCTTGTCTTGATCAGACTTCGATCAGCTTTTTGGATTCAACAACGGGTGAAGCTTTTTTCTTTCTATCTAAAAATCCAAAAGAATTGCTTCGATTTTTAGAATTGCTTCCAGTGGCTGAGATAGTGATGAGCGCTGATGATAAAGATCTGCTTGCAGGTCGTAATGGACTGCTTGTGAGTTTTCATGAAGATTTGCTAGATGTTTCGCATCCACTTTTGAAAAATGCATCGCCAACTTCAGCTGCGCGTTTGCTTTCGTACGTTCAACAGCTTTCAACTGAAGAAGCACTTTCCACTTTGTCGCCATTCACCGAAAAAGATCTTGAACACCGTCTCGAAGTTTCGTCGACAACCCTGCGACATCTAGAAGTTTTTTCGACCTATCGTGGTGAAGGCTTGGGCAGTTTATTCTACGCTATCAATCGCACACAGACCTCAGCGGGCAGTCGTATGCTTCGTCAGTGGCTTAGCTTTCCACTGCGTGATGTGAAGGCCATTGAAAAACGTTTAAACGATGTTCAATTCTGGCGCGAACATCATTTAGAGCTCAAGCGAGTTCGTCAGATCCTTGGGCAAATGGGTGATATCGAACGACGTTTGGGTAAAATATCGCAGCCTCAGTGCAACGGTCGTGATTTGTTAGCGCTTGCGGGCTCTTTGCATGCGGGCGTTAGCGCGCTCGAAGTCTTAGTTCAGGCGCAAGGTATCGTCGAGAATTTTGAAACTTTGCGAGGTCTTGCTTACAATATCGAAAATACTTTGGTTGAAGAGCCACCTTTGGCAGTGAAGCAAGGTTACCTAATTCGCACAGGCATCAATCCTGAGTTAGACGAGTTGATTGAGCTATCCACCCATTCGCAAAATTTAGTTGCGCGCATGGAAGCCGAAGAAAAAGAAAAATCGGGTATTTCAAGTTTGAAAATCCGTTACAATAATGTTTTCGGCTATTATATTGAAATCACAAATACTCATAAAGAAAAAGTTCCTGTTCATTATCAGCGCAAACAGACATTGGCTAATGCCGAACGCTATTGCACAGATGCATTGATTGAGCTCGAGAAAAAAGTTCTCACAGCCCAGACTCGTCGCTCTGAAATGGAATTTGAATTCTTTGATGCGCTTCGAAAAAATATTCTATCTCAATCTTTGGTCTTACTTGAACTTGCCTATGCCTGCAGCGAGCTAGATGTAATTTCATCTTTAGCTTGGCTGAGCTTAGAAGAAAAATATGTCCGACCGAATTTTTCAAATGGCGATATTTCAATCAAAGCTTCTAGGCATCCTGTGGTTGAACAAACCGTTCGAAAAAACTTTGTACCGAATGATATCGAGATGCGCGCACATTCTTGTATGCTTTTGACTGGCCCCAATATGGCCGGTAAGAGTACATTGATGCGTCAGATGGCCTTAATAGTTATTTTGGCCCAAGTGGGTTCATACGTTCCAGCAGATCACGCGAACTTACCAATTTTTGATGCCATATTCACCCGCATTGGTGCGAGTGATCAGCTTTCAGAAGGTCTTTCAACTTTCATGGTCGAGATGACAGAGACCTCACAAATGCTAAAAAATGCCACGGCTCAGTCGTTGGTTATTTTAGATGAGGTTGGACGTGGGACTAGTACTTTTGACGGGATGTGCTTGGCTCAATCAATACTTGAACATTTACTGAGTGAAACAAAAGCTTTAACATTCTTTGCTACGCACTACCATGAGCTCACAAGTTTGGATGCGCATTTCGCACAAATTCAAAATGCTCATATGACAGTGGCAGAAAAAAGTGGCGAGATTCGTTTCTTGCACACTTTGGTTCGTGGTCCAGCGATGAAGTCCTACGGTATTCAGGTGGCAGAGTTGGCGGGGTTGCCAGCAGCTGTAACCAAACGAGCTAAAAGCTTACTTCGTGATTTGGAATTCAAAAAGGTCCAGGCAACGACACAGCTGTCACTTATGGATGTAATGGAGCTTCAAGTAGAAGCTGAAGAGTTGTCTTCTAGCACTCCGAAACTCAGCGCAGAGATTGAAAGCTTCATGCAAGAGATTAAGAAGTTTCCTGTCACGAGGATCAGCCCGCTTGAGGCTTTGAATCAGATCGCAATTTGGCAGGATAAAATATCAAATGCGTACGATTCTTAAAGAAGAGCAGAGCATGGATGAAGCCCAGAGGTTGTTAGAGACTTCAGGTCATCCGGAAAGCTTCTCGCTTTGGTTGGGTGAACAACTAGAAAAAAAAATTAAGTCTCAAGATGAATGGCAAGACACAGATCCCATTGTATTGGGGTCGTGGGCACGTAACGAAATATGTTTAAAATCAGATGTGGATATTTTGTTTTGTGGTGACGAAGCAAAGACATTTGCATTGACCATAAAGCTCAATGAACAAGGCCTCAAGCTACGTTACCGTATGCCTCAGGATATGGCTGATTGGACAGCGAATGTTGCGGCCTTTGATGTCCTTGCCTTACTCAAGGCGAGGGCCTTAACAGAGCGTGGTCAGAAATTATTAACTGAGCAGCAAAATAAAATTCTAGATCAAAAGTCCAAACTAGGTAAATCCTTGCTCAAAGCCGTACGCGATGAACGAAAAGAGCGTTTGCAGAGATTTGATTCGATCACTAACTTTTTAGAGCCAAACTTGAAATATGGACCGGGCGGTTTGCGAGACATAGAGCAAGGTCTGCAGGTTTATGAGCTCTTTGGTGAAAAGATTGCCAATCCGACCCATGCCATTGAGGTCCTTTGTCATCATAAAAAGGTTTTGCTATCAATACGCCAAAAGTTACACCTAGACGGATTAGGGGATATATTGGTGAATACATCCCAGTTTGATCTGGCCACGTGGATGGGTTTTTCAACACAAAAAGATTTCATGCGGGATTTACAGGCTGGTTTTTCACGCGCCAATTTTTACTCTGACTGGCTGATCGAAGCTGCAAGCGTATCAAAAGCTAAATTCAATAATATTGAGAAAATAAAATTCTCTAAGCCACTGGATCTTTCAAGTCAGTTGCAAAAAGACCCAAGTATTTTAGTGCAAAAGCGAGTGCGCGAAAGCTTGAGCGATTTTTTCCCAAATACCTTGGATAAGCAGACCGCTAAATTACGCGGCAAAATTCTAGATAAAATTCTGTCCGCACAAACGGACGATAAAATTTTGGTAGCTCATTTTCGTTCTCGACTGATAGATAAGTTGCTGCCAGAAATCAAACGCTTGGTAGGATATGTTCAACATGATCAGTACCACCGGTTTACGGCTGACACGCATATCATGCAGGCTTGTCGTGAGTTTAAACGAGTGCATAAGATACCTAATGAATTAGGGGCCCTTAAAGTTTTTCACAAAAAACTAAAGGCCTACGATTGGAAGGTTTTGCAGTGGTCCTGTTTGTACCATGATTTAGCTAAAGGCTTAGAGAGCTATGATCATTCGGGTGCCGGCGTTGGAATTGTCAATCGAGATTTTAAAAACTAC
>JANNCH010000461.1:0-1535 GCA_031386315.1 Pseudobdellovibrionaceae bacterium | reverse complement strand
AGGATTCCACCACTCGTTCGAGTTCCTCTCGCTCGCAGCGCAAGGCCACCGCCCGGGCATTTGCCACTTTCGATGCAGTGTGGCAGCCGTCGAGTTGAGCGACATTTCCGGAATAAATTTGCTCAAAGCGAAATCTCTGTAGCTCCAATTGATTCGCCAGCTCGATCTTTTCTCGCTCGCCTCCCCACCAGGCGGTTGACTGATGCCGCCTTCCGCAACCCGACAGCGACAAGGCCGTCACCACAAAGCTGGCGGCAAATCTCATCCGGATTTGGTTAAAGGGGGGAATCGTCTTGCCAGAAAGTAGCGGTTCCGTGAAGAGAGAGTCAATGAAATTTCGGTCACTTTTCGTTAGGTTTCACCTAAATTTGCCAGCTTCCACTTTTTTGCCGAGACTTGCTCGCGACGTTTCAAACAGCTGCATCACGAAATTAATCATTTCGGTTGTCATAGGTTGCGCGTGGGTCTGTCATGACTAAGATAGACACCACAAGAAATTAGGTTTTTTTTCGCATGATCGGTCTCGCTCTCAAAATGCTCTTCGGAGACACCGCCAAATACTTGATGCTGGTAGCCGGTCTGTTTTTCGCCACCTTCCTTATCGTCCAGCAGGCCTCGGTTTTCTGTGGGCTGATGCGCTGGACCACTGCCACACTCAAGAACGTCGCGGCTCCGATTTTCATCGTCGAGGAGCGCGTCGAGCAGGTGAACGAAACCAACCCGATGCGCGATACCGACGTCGCTCGGATCCGCTCCGTCGCTGCTGTGCGTTGGGCGATGCCACTTTACTCTGGTATCCAGCGAGTCAGGCTCGACAATGGGAGCTTTAAAACGATCCAGCTCATTGGCATTGATGCCGCCTCGCTTGCTGGCGCTCCGGGAAGAATGGTTGCGGGAAATTTGGAAGATTTACGACTTCCTAACACCGTGGTGATCGATGAACTCGCAACTGAGCGGCTCTCCCCGGACCCCACGGATCTCACGAAACGCATCAAGATCGGTGATCGTTTCGAAATCAACGATGTGGAAGCCCGCGTGGTGGGGATTTGCAAGGCGATGCGTTCCTTCACTGGCGGCCCCTACATTTGGACTACCTACGAACGTGCCCTTCAATACACACCGTCTCAGCGGAAAATGCTTACCGCCGTCATCGCCGCTCCCGTCGCTGGTATCACTGATGACCAAGCTGCGTTAGAAATTGAAAAAGCGACTGGTCTGCGAGCCTATGTAAACCGCGACTTCGGCAGTAACAAAAAGGATTTTAATACCTCTACGATTTGGTGGTATGTGAAAAACACCGGAATACCGATTTCATTCGGCACCACTGTGGTTATCGGCTTCATCGTTGGAGTCGCGATCGCCTGCCAGACTTTCTATTCGTTTGTGCTGGATAATTTAAAGCACCTCGGCGCTCTCAAAGCGATGGGCATGTCGAATTTCCGGCTGAGTATGATGTTGATCGTCCAAGCTCTGACCGTCGGTATCATCGGCTTTGGACTGGGTTTGTTAGCGACCTCGGGCTTTGCGATGGGTGC
>JANNCH010000454.1:0-2381 GCA_031386315.1 Pseudobdellovibrionaceae bacterium | reverse complement strand
TATTGTTATCGATTTTCTTTTGTCTTATTTATTTAGTTATCTATATTAGTATTAGTCATCGGAGGACTGCTTATGAAAGTGGAATATAAGGTTGGTTTACTAGCGCTGGTTTCTTTTGTGCTAGTTATTTTCTTTGCCTACCTGATGGGGTTCGTATCTCCATTCTCGAACACACACGAGCTTCATGTTATGTATAACTATGCGGGGGGGATCGAAGAGGGTTCTCCTATTCGTGTGATGGGTATTAAAGTGGGCAAGGTAAAGTCTATTACTTTTGATCCAAGTTATAAAATGGCGAGCGGTGAAGAGGTTAAGCTTCGGTTGACTATTTCAGTAAGCCAAAAGGCTTGGAGTAGCGTCCGCAAAGACTCGAAATTTTTTATCAATTTAGCGGGTGTTATTGGTGAGAAATTTCTAGAAATTTCTCCGGGTAGCGCAGCGTCCGGTGAGCATGCGAACGCGGATGTGGTTCGCGGTGAAGACCCACCGCGCGTCGATCAACTCATTTCACAAGGTTATGGTTTGGCTGGAAAACTGATTGAAATAGTTAATAAAAATGAAGGATCTGTGAGCAACGTTATAACCCAACTAGACAAGTTGACCACAAACTTCAACAAGACACTCACGCTGCTGGACAAAGTATCTAAAAACAAAGAAATGTCGAGACTGCTTGATAACGCCATTAAAATAAGCGATGACATGGCATATTTAACGAATGGACTGCGCTCTAAAAAAGCAGAAGATTCATACGAACTCATGCGAAAGCTGCTGTTTCGACTTGAGCCCCTAGATGCTCCGGCAATAAAGAAGTTTTTTCAAGACGAGGGCGTCAGAGCCCGTATTTTATAAATTAGTTTCAAAATTAATAGGTAAAGGAGAATAAAGTGCTAAAACAGATACTAATCTTGAGCTCATTGATGCTTTCACTGGTTGCGAATGCGGGTATTTTTGAAACAGCGGCTTCTGTTTTTAAAATTGATGAAAATACTGAGTACAAATCAAACTGGGATATGCGCACGCAAAGAAAATTTGGGGTTGGAGCATCTGTTGGTGGTAATTTAGGCCTCTTTGGCATGAGCTTTGAGTTGAATTTCGAAGATGAGAACAGTGCACAGGCAGGATTCGGAGCTGGACCGGGCTACAATGCGTTCGCAATCCTTTGGAAACACAACTTCGAAGACGATTATGTCTCTCCGTACACAACATTGGGCTACGCGCGATGGTTTAATTCATCTGCCAGTACAGATGATGTGAGCCGCTCGGGCGTTTTAAGCCGCTCTGTTAGTGATTCAGACAAAAGAGCCGGACATTTTGCTACAAATTTTGTCACTGGAAGTCTGGGACTTCAGTACAATCAACTTTCTGGCGAGGCAGCAGGCTTTTCTATTTTTGGTGAATTAACTTTGTTAGGCGAGGTTTCACAATCAGTTTTAATACCCACAGGTTCGATCGGCACTGTATATTATTTCTAGTTAGTGCGAGCTGATCATCTACCTTATTGAGCGCACTTCGTTTTCGAGGGCGCTCTTTTTTTTGTTCTTTTTTAGTGGCTCAAACGATACTTCTGCCAGAGTACTGTCAGCAGTTCTTGGCATCTAAAAAGCATTTTTCATTCGAGAAATCCGCATTTCGGGCAAAAAAAACCCCTGAATTGCTTCAGGGGTTTTTAAGAACTAAATCAGAATCTAAAAACTATTTTTTAGAGGCTTTTTTAGTAGCTTTCTTTTTAGTTACTTTTTTAGTAGCTTTTTTAGCTGCTTTTTTTGTAGCTTTCTTCTTTGCCATTTGCTCCTCCTAGGATGCACTCGTTGTTGTTGTTCACTTATTTAAAAGTCTTCTTACATATAAGTCTTGCTAATTCGACCAGCGCCGTCAACAAAAAATTTCACTTGCATATTTTTTGCGACAAGAAAAAACGCTTGGAGGTACCCATGATCATCATTTTTGCGCTTTCGGTGCTCGGATATTTGCTTGTTGCACGGATTTTTCAGCACCTTTCGGATGAATTTGGTTTTTCAAAACAATTTTCGACCACAACCTTGCTCTGTTTGTTGTTTGTACATGTTGTGGCCCTTGTTTTTCTACATCAGTGGCCAATTCTGCTCTGGCTTTTCATCGGAATAATTTGGATTAGCTTAAATGTTTTACCACATTTTCTACGAATATATTTAATGAAGGGACTCAAAAAACAGCTAATTCCCCTCTTAGATCAGGTGATTTTGGGTTTGCAGGTTGGATCTTCATTTCGTCACGCGCTTTTGCATGCAATCGAAGGTCAGTCATCATGGTATCGACATCAATTTTTAGAAATATATAACGCCATGATCATCATTGAAGGTGAAAAAGTAGCTGCGAGAACAAAATTTTTCGATATTTTGATG
>JANNCH010000444.1:0-4011 GCA_031386315.1 Pseudobdellovibrionaceae bacterium | reverse complement strand
GGGATTCCGGCCCTCGTTAATCCAGCAAAGCTGATCAAAGATAAATCTTTTTCTTCAGATCCAAATTAAACGCTCTAATCTCGATTTGAGACAACCGTATTAATGTAAATTAATACGGTTTCAATCAGATTTTAATACTATCTTGCTATTCTAGAAATATAGGCAGTTATGCATTTACATGCTGTCTTTAACAAACCTTTAGGAGGTCTTTATGAATAAGCAACTTTTAACAGCCGCTATTATGTCATTGTCATTACTATCTGGTGCTGCCTTTGCCGAAGGCACTGCTACTGAAGCTCACAAAGAATTGAAGCAAGAAAAAGAAAAACTTCATGAAGCCAAAGAAAAACTAGCTTCAGATGTTAAAGCAGGCGTTTCAAAAGAGCAAATCAAAGCAGATCGCAAAGCTCTCAGAGAAGCACGTGTTGCAAAAAACAAAGCTAAGATCGAAGTGCTAAAAGAGAAAAATGAAAAAATTGAAGCAAAGTCTGAAGGCAAATAAAATTTTCTTATAAATCAGTTTTTTGAAATACGGCCTCTAAATAGAGGCCGTATTTTTTTGTTCTGAGGCTGAGCCGTTTTCGTGGCGTGTGGCTTGTCGTGACTCTACAAAGTCGACCACAAGCAGTGCGAGGGCGTTTTCGATTGGACTGCCTGCAGATTTTGTTTCAGCTTGTTTGTAGTCCATAATGTTGAGCCATGTTTGACGTCGCAATGAGTGCACTAAAACGACTAAAGAAACTATGACCGTAATTAAATAAATTACCTGCACAGTAGAAAAATTAAAAGCATCGCTTTTTTCAAATTGGCTAGCAACGCTTGCAATAAATAAGCAAATGCTTGTACAAAATATCGCAAGAGAACCTATACAAGCAACCAATAGCATTACGATCGCTCGAACGTGTAAGACCATTTGCTGCGAAATAGCCGTACTGGATTGCTTGAATAGACTTTTTGCATTGCCCAACAAAAAAGAAACGAGCGCTAAAAAGATATTCATTATTCGCTCCCTTTTTTGTATAAAAAACGTGACAGGACAAATCCTGCAATGATGGCGATACCTGCAGACATCCATGGATTTTCTTGAATAAAATGTGTCGAACTGTCTTTGGCCTTTTTCAATTGCTCACGCTGTTCAGGCGGGATTTTGCTTTCAAGGTGGGTGCGGTAATCACCCAGTTCTTCTTTAAGTTGTTTTTTAATTTCGTTGATCAATTCATTGCGATCCATGTGGCTTCTCTCGTGATGTTTGCTATGGATGACTAGTCGGAATAAAAGGTCATAAAATGAAGCCAGGACCTTTTAATCAGCCCAAGGTCGTGCTAGGATTTTTTATGTCTGAAGATAAAGTTCATTTCAAAAGTGTTGCGAATTATATACTGCCAACCTCGGCCAATTTATTGGGAATCTGTTTTTTGATTTTCAGCATCATAAGAGGGCGTGGCGATGTTGAAAATACTGTTTTAGACGACTGCTGTGCCGCCGCCATCATTATTTTTTTAATGGCGAGTATTTTTTCATACATCAGTATCCGTTCGGATGGGCGAGCTCGTTTTGAAAAATGGGCCGATTGGCTGTTTATGGCGGGTCTTTGTTTACTGGCGACTGCGTGCTTGCTTATGACCTTTCGTCTTATGAGCTAGGTCAGTGGCACTTCAGCTGGACTTTGCGCTGGCTGTTTAAACTTCATTTTTACTTAAAAATTTCCGATAAGATATTCATGCATTTATAGCGCAATTCGTGCGCCTAGTATTACGAGGAGTTATATTGAAAACAAAACAATTTATTGCCTCATTTTGCTTTTTTCTACTTTCGATTTTTGGTTTTAATATACATGCCGAAACGACTGACTTTGCTGCCTCCCGTGAGTACTCGAGATGTAAGTTGGTAGATAATGATAAGTACTTTGATTATAAAACCAGTGATCAAACAGAAACCGTTCGAGTAGATAAGTCTGATTGTAAAAATTCAAACGGTAAAATTAAGATATTTGTTGAGCAGCGAAATGTCTTATTCCGCGGGGGCATGAACGCCGCAGTTCAATACTTTGGACTGTACAACCCGACAGATAATAAATTTGTGCCTTTTACAGAGTCAAAGGATGACGAGGCCAAGAAAATTTATGATAAAATGCAAAGCCATCCGGAAGTTGTTGCTGCCAGAGCAAGGATCACCAAAGAAAATCCCGATAATATTGGATTAAAGTGGATTGGGAAAACTTTTATTGCACGCACACAAGTTGGTGAATACAGCTGTTCGCAGCCACCGACAGAGGTTTCTGGAAAAATTTGGGTCAGTCCCAAGGGTGTCGTGGATGAAAAAGATAAAAAACCTTACACTGGCACTTATATTGTAAATTGGAAAGTGCCTGATTTGAGTGCTACAGAGCCCAAGCCAGAAGTTTCTATCAATCACAGTATTGAGCTTTGCAATGGCGGACAGTATATGTTGCCAAGATCTGCGACTGAGAAAATGGAAAATGGGTTGATTAGTCCTGTTGAAATTCGCTCTTGTTACAAACCACCTCCAAATGCAGAGGCCATCGGTTTGGTGAAGAATATGAATGACGTTACTTCACACCTTGACAGCCAGCCGGCAGATCAGAAAGACTTTACAAAATTATTAAATAAATATCTCAATGACAATGGTGTGACTATTGATCCCAATTACGGCAAGTAGAAACTAGTTGCCATCTTCAACTGAGAATTCATCCGAGATATTTTTATTTTTTCTGAGCTCATGTCGCGCTTCTGCAGCCACCGCTTGAAATTTTTTACGAATCCGTTCGAGTTCGTAAACTTCGAGCTCCTCTAAATCCATCAATGAGTTATGTGCGGTATTGTTTGCGCGAATAAGTTCATCCAATTTTAATTGGACAGCAGCTGAATCGCGATTCTGAGCATTTTGAATTAAGAATACCATTAGAAATGTGATGATGGTGGTTCCCGTATTGATCACTAGTTGCCATGTATCGCTAAAGTTAAATAGAGGGCCTGTGACCACCCAGATGATTACGACAAGGGTTGCCAATATGAAAGCGGGTGGTGTGCCCGTATAATAGGCGGCTTTTTTTGCAAAACTTGAAAACCAACTTTTTTTACTCATAGAAAACCTCTGAGGGCTTTCTATCCTGAACTGGAATA
Source organism: Pseudobdellovibrionaceae bacterium (assembly GCA_031386315.1). Classification (GTDB taxonomy): domain Bacteria; phylum Bdellovibrionota; class Bdellovibrionia; order Bdellovibrionales; family Bdellovibrionaceae; genus JANNCH01. Next base: position 868 of record JANNCH010000444.1, on the reverse strand, counting down.
AGGGGTCAAGTTGCCAAACCCAGCAGATCAGAGTAGTTTCTTCTCTCGGAGGTTCGCCATGAGTAAATCAATCAGCCACAAAGATCTTTTTCAGCCCTTTGAGTTGGGCCCTGTTACAATGTCCAATCGTATCGTCATGGCCCCTCTCACGCGTAGCCGTGCGATGCAGCCAGGTGATATACCTGGCGAACACAATGCTGAATATTACGGACAAAGATCCTCTGCGGGTTTGATTATCAGTGAAGCTACGAATATTTCTCCGCAAGGCAAGGGCTATGCGTACACTCCAGGTATCTATAGCGGTCGACAGATTGAAGGTTGGAAATTGGTCACAAATACTGTGCATACAGAGGGTGGACTGATTTTTTGTCAGCTTTGGCATGTGGGTCGTATTTCGCATCCTTCTTTGCAAAAAGAAGGCGCGTTGCCAGTGGCCCCTTCGGCAATTAAACCCAAGGTGCAGGCCTTCACAGAAAATGGATTGCAAGACTGCGTAACGCCTCGGGCACTCACATTAGAAGAAATTCCTGGTATTGTTGAACAGTATCGCCATGCGACCAAAAGTGCGTTGCGTGCAGGGTTTGATGGGGTTGAAATTCATGCGGCCAATGGGTATTTGTTGCATCAGTTTATGTGTGAAAACACAAACGTACGCACAGACAGTTACGGGGGCTCGGTTGAAAATCGTTGCCGTTTAACTATTGAAGTAACGAAGGCTGTGATCGAAGTTTGTGGCTCTGATCGCGTAGGTATTCGCTTTTCACCGGTGAGTCCTGCTAACGATATGCACGAAACAAATCCGCTTCCGATTTATTTGCATTTGGCAGAACAGCTCAATTCTTTGAATTTGGCCTTTGTGCATTTTGTT
>JANNCH010000419.1:0-3723 GCA_031386315.1 Pseudobdellovibrionaceae bacterium | reverse complement strand
ATTCAGAACTATTCCGGCGAGGCCGAAAATTTGGGCATCTTTGATCCCATGAACAAAGCCATTGCTATGAGCTATGACTTCCATGTGGATGAAGCAGGAACATTAAAGCTAATTGAGATCAATACCAATGCATCATTTTTGCTTTTAGGTTATGAAATGTACAGAATGAAAAATTTGCCGTTACCAGTGCCGGATTTTTCATATGAAGATATTAAAAAAATGGTTCAGTGTGAACTGCAACTTCAAGGTAAATCGATCTCAGCTCCCCATATATCTATTATCGATGACAAGCCAGCAGATCAAAAATTATATGTTGAATTTTTAGCCTATAACGAACTGTTTAAAAGTTTTGGTTGGAAGTCCGGCATTTTAGACTACCGTGATGCGTTTCGAAGCTCGGTACCAGATTTCGTCTATAATCGTCACACAGATTTTATGCTACAAGAAGAAAACAGCCAAGAACTGCGTCGACATTTTCTTGAAGCTAGCATTTGTCTTTCACCCAATCCTTTTGAATACCTGTTAATAGCTGACAAGCAGCGAATGATCGACTGGTCCGCTCCGGGTTTTTTTGAATCGATGGATTTGTCGTTTGAACAGATTCAAGTTCTTAGAAAGATGTTGCCCGAGGCACACGATCTCAACCCAACAAATAAAGATAAAATTTGGACTGAACGCAAAAAATATTTTTTCAAACCCAAGCGTGCTTTTGGTTCTAAGCAATCATTCAAAGGTGCATCTATCAGTCGTAAATACTTTGACGATTTTGCGGGCTCAGAAATTATCGCACAAGAATTCATTGCCCCATCTGAAAAAGTTTTTAAAACACCCGATGGGCCACAAAATTTTAAATATGATTTACGTTGCTATGCCTACCAAGGATGCTTGCAATTGATTGTGTCTAGATTATATCAAGGTCAAGTTACTAACTTACGCACTCCGGGCGGTGGCTTTGGATGCGTTTTATTCAAATAGGGTATTATGAAAATATTTATACTTTTAACTTTCGCTTCAATCGGCCTACTATCACAAATAGCCTATGCAACCGAGTGCTCTGTGAAAGGCAATGTACGTGACTACTTTATCGCGTTAGCTCAAAACGAAGTCGAGATTTTCGATGACAATAAGGGGGCTATGAAAATGAAATCCGATCTAAATAAAGCTATCGAGGTCTTAGATATCAAAAATGGTTTTTTACAACTCCAAGATAAAACCATTACCTCTACAATCACGGCCGCCCTGTTTGTTATAAAGACGTCAAAAGTCATTGCCATCGTGAAAGATGATTCTTCTGTTCAAAACCAGCAAGCGTTTGAGTGCAAAGACGGTAAGTTCGTAGATATTAGCAAAATATTTTTTCCCGTTTACACTTTCGAAAAAATATCTGAGCTCTACAAAAAAAATAATGTTCAACTCGCTAGCAAAAAACTTGCTCCGGCAGAACTTAAGATGGTTGCTCACAGTCTTGTTCGCTTTAAGCTCCCTCGTAAGGGCAAAGAAATATCACTTTATAGTTCTCATCCCGATCAAGCCGAAGAAAAGGTTCTCGACAAATTCGTTCCGTCTATCAATTAAAATAAAAAACCCACAACTCTTCCTAAGCTGTGGGTACTCAAATAAATTTATTCCTTAAAAGCTATTTGATCATGCTCACAGCATCGTAGCGAACTGAAAGATATTCGATTACGCCCTTGTTTTCTTGGATCACCATAAGTTCATACTCGTTGTGTCCCGTTTGGTAGATTTTGTATTTGGATCCCATCTTACCCATCACTTTTCCTAATTTTTCTTTATCGTTTGCAACTGGGCTTTTTATATTCCAAGCAGAGAATTTATCTTCGTTCGCCATGATTTGGAACTGCCAAACGCTATTTCCTGTCTTGTGTGCAATAGTTGTATCAATAAGTGTTGGAGCAAACACAGAGTATCGCTCACGAACACCTTTTGAGTTTTCTCCACACAAGATCTTTGTATCTGATTTTGTCTTTAAAAAGGATTGATAGCCATGAACCCGGATTGGCGAACCTGTCTCAGTTTGTCCCTCAACATAATATTCTGCATCACGAGCTACCAACACACCCATTTGTGGTAATTTGTCGATTGTTCCGACAATTTCAGTGCGAGCTTCGGTCAAAAATTCTGGCCGCTCGCTGCACACAGTGCTCTGCTGAAACTTTGGAAGTACCATTTTGCCGGTCATTGGCTCCTGTGTTAGCGCGTAGGCGGTCGCCGCACTAATTACAGGTAATAGAAACAAAGCTGCTCTCATTCATCCTCCACACAAAGATGACTCATTCAGTTGCGTTCAAAGTTGCTTTACTAAGTTATATTTCTATAAAGCAAGGTTGGTGCCAGCACTTTGTCTAGTCGCTCTGGACTTAGGTTTGATTACAGCTCTTTGATTTCATAAAATTTTGTCGAAAAGATTTGTCTGTCTAATTTGCATTCATTTTTTTAAATTTTTTAGCTTCACTGAATGTCTCATTTTAAACCAATTAGCATTGCCAACAACGCATTCCATTTTTACTATGTCGCAATTTCCATCTCAGATCGGATGACGAATGATCAGTGCAAAGGCTCTAGTAAAATCTTTTAGAAAATTCAATACCGTTGATGGAGTTGGATGGTTAACCCTTGGTTGATACCTACTTTATCGATTGTGGGGCTACTTGTGGCAATCCCATGTGGTGCCATGGGATTGTTGGCTAGAGCTCGAATTCGAAACATCAATCAATTTCAAACTATCTATTCGTTTGTGATTGCCCCTCTGTATTTTTTGTCGGGGATATTTTTTCCAATCGATCAGATGTCAGTGCCTGTTCGCTTTGTAGCCGAATTCTTCCCGCTAATACACGGTGTCCGCTTAGCACAATCACTATTTTGGCAAAAGGGAATCGCTGAAACCTTCCCCTATAGCGGAACTATTTTAGTTATTCAAAGCACTATTCTATGCACACTGGCGTATATACAAATTCGCAAAAAATTGATTAGTTAAAATACCGAAAACAAATGGAGCCATTAAAAGTTTCATTTAATGTTGATTCTTTTTACAGTTAACATCGGATTGGTACGCTTCTCTTTAAATTATTTTGGTTTGCACCACTCCGTGAGATTATCTACTGAGTTCGTCACACGGAGGTCTCGATGAATAGCTCCTCATTTGTACTTAAACCCGCTATACTTTCTATGCTATTCTCTACGGGGCTCACCGCTTGTAACTCGAACAGCATTTTAGGCACACAGGACTCTAATCAGACTAGCTCAAGCAAAGCAGCGTTTATTGAAATCCAAAATGGCATGACGAAAACAAATGACACTGTTCTTAAATTAAGATTATCCTCTGAGCTTTCAAACACAAGCAAAATGAAAATAAGCTTCGACAAAGCCTGTGGCGGCGGCGATTGGGAAGAATACAATCCTAACTTAAAAGTAGCTAGTCCGAAGGTGAATACAGCGACTGCGCCGTTGGCGAGATTATCCATGAAAACCCAAATACACCTGAGTTCTGTGAAGCCTCTCCTCAGGCATGTGATCGCACACCCGAGGTGGACTCCTATGGAGTTGTTACTATACTTCTGACACTAGGTGATCGCCTCAACCAAGAGCTCATTATAAATGGCACATCGGCACAGGTGATTGCCGAAACCGCCATTCGTTTTGCCTCACCTGTTGCAGAGCCACGAATTTTAGTGGTACGAGATATTTTAAACTATGGCGAATCCT
>JANNCH010000412.1:0-3657 GCA_031386315.1 Pseudobdellovibrionaceae bacterium | reverse complement strand
GTGCGGCCAAATGAACTAAGCTAAACCCACTGTTCGACCAAGACGCCAGAAAGTCAGTGGCAGTCGATGCAGCAACTGTGATCTGATTTGAAAGATTAAATGAGGCAGGGAACTCTGGATATAAATCAACGTCGCGGCCATCATTTCCGGCAGCAACCATAACTAAAATCCCACGATTTCCCAGTGAAGCGAAAGCATCACGTAAAGAAGTCACACAGGGAGCTCCGCCCCAGCTAGCGTTGATAATTCTTGCGCCACGATTGGCAGCATACTGCATAGCCAAAACAGCATCGCCTAAAGAGCCGCCGCCATCATTTGAAATAAATTGTGCAGGAATAATTTGCGATTTCGGAGCAACGCCTTCGATAGAACCAAAGTTACTATCAGCTGCAATGATTCCACTGACATGTGTTCCGTGGGGATTTGGAGTCGAACTAGTTTCAGCAGAAGAAACAAAAGAAGCCCCGTAATAATCATCAATCACGCCATTGCCATCGTCATCGATTCCGTTGTTTGGAATTTCGCCGGTGTTCACGGCAATACGCGGTTTTATCTGTGGATGTGTAACATCAACAAAGGCATCTACCACGGCGACTAAAACACCTTGGCCATAGATACCTTGATTCCATAATGCAGGAGCATTGATGATGTCTTGTCCCCAAGAATCACTCACGCCTGAAGCGCTTACTTCGGGTTTGTTCACATCCGTTTGAATCGCGCGATCGAATTCGACATATTTAATTTTTTCTAATTGAGGTTTGATGAAGTCTTCTTTGAAAGTTTCTGCGTTTGCGGATTGCTCTACTGAAAAGCGACCATCTTCCCATTGTACGATGAATTTATTTTGAATGGATTGGCCCATGCAAGCCGCAGAACCTTGAGTCCCTTCCCCTTCGGGAAAAACTGTTTGTGTGGATTTGTTGCCGCAAGCTGAAAGCCCAATGAAGAAAGCAACGGTAGTGAGACTCTTGATAACATCCATGTTAACTCCCAAGCCTGGGATTCACCGTCATGGGTCCCATCAATAGGACCCCGGTAACAAACCCAGTCGGTTAACGTATCGGCGTGTTTTCAGCTTTCAAGATCCAGAAATGGCTCATAATGAGGCTAAGCCTTTGATGTCAGGTAAAAAACTGGACCTCGGCAGAGTGCAGATATGGAAGGAATATTGAAATGTTAGGCCCACAAAGGGCCAAACTAGAGTCCTGTGATGAACTCTTTTAAGAATGAAGTGAATTGGATTTCAACTTTTTTAGCCGTATCAGTCACTTCATCGTGTGAAAGTTTACGATTTGAAATTCCAGCTGCTAAATTCGTAATGCAACTCATGGCTGCCACTCGCAAACCAAGATGATTGGCAGCGATTGATTCGGGCACAGTACTCATGCCGACAGCTTTGCCGCCGATCATTTTTAAATAACGTACTTCGGCAGGTGTTTCGTAAGTGGGACCACTAACGCCGCAGTAAATCCCTTTGTGAAAACGTGTGCCTTGTTTTTGCAACACTTGCTCCATCATAGAGATCAAACGTTTGTCATAGGCTTCAGTCATATCTGGAAAGCGTGGACCTAGTTCTTTGATGTTCGGACCCATCAAGGGGTTTGTTCCCATCAAGTTGATGTGATCTTCGATGATCATAAAATCACCGGCTTGCATGGTATCGCCAAAACCACCGGCAGAATTTGTTAGAATTAATATTTCAATTCCCATTAAGGCCAATGTGCGAGTTGGAAACGCAACGGTTTCCATACTGTGACCTTCATAGTAATGATTGCGGCCTTGTAAAACCGCTACTTGATTTGGACCCACACGACCAAAAATAAGATTTCCCGTATGACCTTCAACAGTCGGGGGCATAAAATGCGGAATATCTTTGAATGAAATTGTGGTTTCAATTTCCAAATCTTTAACGAAAGCACCGAGGCCAGAGCCTAGAATCACACCAACTTTAGGTTTTAGTGATGTTTTTGAACGGATAAAAGAGATGCTCTCTTGAAGCTTTTCGATCACGGTTTTTTCTTGCGTATTTAATGCCACAATTGTCTGTACTTTCCGACACTTAGTTGAGTGTCTTAAGAATCAAACTAGGTTTTGCAATTTTTGGCAAGGAAATAGTAATAGCCGAGCGCAAGAGCGGGATTGCTGAAGACAACAAGTCTTTATCATCACCGTGCAGAGTGAAAATAACATCGTTGGCTTTGACCTCATCCCCAATTTTAAAATGAAACTCGATGCCTGCAACAGGATTGATCACATCCGTGACCTGCTCTCTGCCGGCTTTAATTAAAATGCCGGTAATCCCGATGGATTCTGTGTTGAAACCATGAACAAAACCTGACTTTTCGCATCGAATCTCGATTTTGTGCTGAGGGCGCGGAAGGTGTTGCAAATGTCCCCCGTGAATTTGACAAAGCTCTTTGAATTTCTCAAAAGCTTTGCCGCTATCAAGCATTTCTTTGGCCAAAGCGTAAGAACTCTCAAGAGTCTTTTCATTGCCCGAAAGATGAATCATATGGGCCGACAACATCAAACTAAGTTCTCGCGTGTCTTCGTAAAGGTCATAGCCGCCAGGGCCAATGAATTTTTCACCTTTCAAAATAGAGACACACTCTTCGACTTCGAGAGAGTTGCCAGCATAGCGCCCCAGGGGTTGATCCATATTGGTGATGAGAGAAACAATTTTTCGACCATAGCCCTTGGCAATGGCCATTAATTTTTCTGCAAGCTCTTCCGCCTTAGCGGGGTCTTTCATAAAAGCACCGGTGCCATATTTTACATCGAGCACTAGCCCATCAACGCCCTCGGCTAATTTTTTGGACATAATGCTTGCGCAAATCAACGGAAGACTTTCGATTGTTGCTGTTACGTCACGAAGTGCATAGATTTTTTTATCCGCTGGACAAATTTCTTTAGTTTGGCCAATAAAACAAATTTTATGTTTTTTTGTGAGAGCAATAAATTCTTCCAAGCTTTTTTGTGTATTAAAGCCGGGAATACTTTCTAGTTTATCAAGGGTGCCACCCGTATGTCCAAGTCCGCGGCCTGAAATCATAGGGACGGGGATGCCGGCCGCCGCAACGATTGGCCCCAGAATCAAACTCGTTTTGTCGCCCACGCCGCCAGTGCTATGTTTATCAACTTTGAATTCTGGTACAGATGAAAAATCAACGACTTCACCCGAATGAAGCATGGCTTTTGTAAGCGAAAGAGTCTCTTCGTTGGTCATGCCTTTGAAATAAATGGCCATCAAAAGCGCTGCCATTTGATAATCAGGCAAAGTTCCGCGCGCATAACCAAGAATGAATTCGTTGATTTGTTCATAGGTTAGGGTTTCGCCGTTGCGTTTGGCCTTAATAGTTTCAGCAGCTAAAAACGTGGACACTAGTATCCCCCTTGGGATTTTTGACCTTGAACCAAAGCGACGCCAGAACTTGTACCTAAACGAGTGGCGCCGGCAGCTATCATAGCAAATGCTTGTGCGCTGTCTTTTACTCCGCCACTTGCTTTAATTTCTAACTTAGAATCAACGGCCTTTTTCATCAATTCGATATCTTCGACAGTGGCGCCACCGCCATTAAAGCCCGTGGAGGTTTTTACGAAGTGAGCTTTGGCTTCTCGACTGAGTTCGCAGGCTTTGACTTTTTCTTCACGTGTGAG
>JANNCH010000364.1:0-1514 GCA_031386315.1 Pseudobdellovibrionaceae bacterium | reverse complement strand
TCAGAAAGTAATAAAGCCAAACTACTTTCGTGGATCGAAAGCAGAAAACGCTATGCTTGCCCTTGCTGGCTACAAAAAGGATGGGTCGAACAACTTTTTGGGGAAAGTGTTGCCATTTATTAATCCTGTTGCTGGGATAGCAGGTAATATGTTTGCCAAAAAATTAACAGCGGGAACAGATACGGCTGGAAACGTAGCCGACGACACTGACAATAGAACTTCAAAAGCAATGATAGGCCTTAATGTTGGTCAGGCCGTGGCTGGAGCCGTAACAGGAAATGTAGGAATGCTTAAATCTGGAATTACAGGAGCGGTGGGCGGAGTTGGGTCTTTAGTGGGTGCCGGATCGGGGCCTAATTATTCAGATGATTTCAAGATAGCGGATGTTGTTCAGGGCAAATTAAATAGAAAAAACGTAGTTGACTCTTATTCTTTTCGGGGAGCTGCGTTTAAAGAAGGTGGTGTTGTAGTCTCTGATACTTTCTTTAAAGCCCCAGAAGGATATGTAAGTTCTGATGACCCTGATTTTATTGCAAAGGCGGCTTCTGCTACTTTGTTGAATAACGTTAGAAGTCGGGTAGTTGAACCTCCAGCATCAAAAATGTCAAGCGGGGGAATTTCAGGCATAAAAACAAAAGATTCAAGAGTAAATCTAGTTGGATTAAGTTCTAACTTGACAGAATATTTCAATAACGTGCCAGCAGAAGTTAAGAAGCTATTTTTAGCAACATCGGGAGCAGACCAGCCTGGCGTTCATGCGATAGGGTCAGACCATGGCAAAAGAAAAGCAGTCGACTTTAGGCTTGACTTAAAAGCTTTTGATTTCGTAAAGAACGACCCAAATGCAAGAAGGTTGGGGATTATTCCTCAGATACATACAGCAGGAACAGGCAAACATATTCATGTGAAATCTCTGTTCAAAAAAGGAGGTAGTCCAATGAAATCTGGAATTACAAGTGAAATTGCGAGTAAAATTCTTGGAGCTGGGTCGGTAAGCGGAAGAAAGCTTTCAGCAAAACAAATAGAATACTTTAAAAGATATTTGCCTAAGAAAAAAATGGAAATGGGTGGAGAACTACCATTTATTCCATACGCTGACAACGATCACAAAGAAGACTATTTCATGGTAGACAAAAGAATTGCAGCTAAATTCGGACTTGAAAAAATGCTCGAAAGAGTTAGTTTTGGACAAGCACGGTATAACGAAAGAATCTTCGACCAAAAAGCTAACTTGGCCATGAAGATGATAATGGGCTCTTCGGCAAGTCAAGACAAGAAAAAAGACGTACTGGGGGAATTGGTATTCGATGAGCTAAAAACTCATGCGGACATCAAATTACTGAGTCCAACAATGAAAGATAAAGTTTTGGTAGGTCAAGTTTTTCAAAAAGGAGGAGAGCCCAAAAAGCCTATTCATACCTATTTTGAGAGAGGAAAGAAACTTGTTATTTTTTCTGACGGGTCAATGACTCTAGACGGGAAGCCGATGGGGTCGTCATCGCCGGAAAGCGCTA
>JANNCH010000346.1:0-2933 GCA_031386315.1 Pseudobdellovibrionaceae bacterium | reverse complement strand
GATCAAAGCACACAGAAAAGTTTAGAAGTGGCAAAGATTTTTCAGGATCGCATTCCGCACGGTGAAATTTTAGAGCGTCAAAACACAGTGAAATATGTGAAGGCTGCACGCCTTGCACATCAAGGACTTTCATTCGATGAGATCGCACAGCAAGTAGATCTGAGCCGTGGTGAAATTGAATTCATCGCAAAAGTGAATAAAGACCAATTGATGTTCTGTGAAGATAGCTTGCCAGAATGGGCTCAAGAAGAGCCTCAGCCAGAGTCCAGTCGTGATCTCAGCGCCGTTTTTGAAGTTCCTAAGAATGATCAGCAAGCCTTAAAAAAACTAGGTGAGGCCTTTAAAGCTGCCTGTGCAGAGGCTCCTGCTATGCAAGAGGCACCAGTTGTTAATACTGTGATAGCGCAAACTTTGGCTAAAGGCAGCAACGTGATTCGCCCCGTAGAATTTCGTCGCCTGGATATGACGAAGGATCTTCGGTAAGTGGCACGCACAGAATTCTTTAAAGCCCTCGAAAAAGGGCAAATACACGCAGCCACCATCGAAGAGGTACTTTCATTTAAAGAAGCCATCTGTAGTTTTCGAGGTGAACTTTTGCGTGTTGCCAATCATACAGCAGTTGATATGAAAGTGGGCGATGTAATTCGTCTACAAATTAAAAATTTAGAACCCTTAGAGTTTCAAGTTTTTGATACGCGCTCGCTTCGTTTTGAGCGCGTTGTCTGAAGTCTGCCGATGACGTCCCGAAGAAAAAAAAGGATTTAGAAAATGGGATTACCTACTGAAAAAGAATTAAAATTAATCCGCAAGAAGCTGGCAAAAGCAGAACCGTCACGCTTGCTTCCAAAGAATGCGTCTAAAGCTGATGTTCTTAAGTATAAACTTTGCGAGAAGTTTGTGATTTATGTGTCTGACAACAATATTTCGCAAGTGCAGCTGGCGAAGAAGCTTAAAGTTGATCTGTCTCGTGTTAATGAAGTTGTAAAATACCGAATTGATCTTTACACCATAGATAAATTAATGGAATTAGCAGAAAGACTTCATCTAGATTTTGATGTTAAAGTCGCTTGAGGCGAGCTTAACATCCACTAAAGAACGACTTCATGGTGGCAAATTCAATGATTTCAACGACGGCGCTTTAATGAGTGTCGGGTGCTGGCTGTTCGGCACGCGGAAAAGCTGGCAATTCATACACAAATCTCCTCTTGGCTGAGCAGCGAGGGGATTTGTTGTTTAAGGCCCAAGTTTTCGAAACGCCGATCAACTCAAAGTTTAGGGATTACAGATCCATTATATAATCCGATGGTGGCCCTATTTGAATATTATTTTCTTTTTCATCGATCCATTTCAAGCGAATAAAATGTCCTATGTAGTCCGGTTCTTGTAAGGATTTTTTTACTTCCTGTTCTAAGCCCAGCTCTTTGATAGATTTGCTGAAATCACTTATTTCTTTTGCAGTCCATAAATAGGGATCTCGCAGTGCGGAAGGGTTTAGAGTCTCTAAATGATTCTTTTGCAGGTACTCGGCCGTCTTTTTTGATTCCCTTTGAAATTCTTTATAAATTCCAGCTAGATCATACAGACCTACTATTTCAAAATCTTTGAAGGCAGTGAGGCCTCTTAGTGAACTTAAAAAGATCAAGGTTTTTGCTCCGACAACCATTCCTCCATCAATTCGATCAATTTGTTGGTTTTTGATGGCTTTAAATATAGCAATCATTGACTCCTTCTGAGCCCTTTTTACAACGCCTATTTTAACAACTACTTTGTTATCTATACGACTATAGCCCACCTTGTGACGTAACTCCTCGGATGGCTCATCTTCAAAAGATTTCTGAAGTTCTAACATCGAACTACTGAGCGGGCGAGATTCTGCAGACGGGGTTCTTTCGTATACATTATTTTTTATAGGCGATTGACAATAGATCAGAAAAAACGAAAGCAACGATGTCACGGCAGGAATTAATTTGATTTTCATACTCTTAGGATATCAGGCTTGAATATCCTTGTTGAGAATACGTCAAATTACTGGACCAATTTTAATCCAATCATAGAATTTTGACCGTCGCGGTCGAAATTGCCAGCAAAAGCGCTCAGATTCATTATAGCTCGTGTTGAAATGCTTACCTAACCAAGCATTGCGGGTAATCGCCACATACATCAACGAAACCATTGCTCTAGAAAAGATGGACAATTAACAATCAAAGTTGCTAAAGCTGTGAATCATTAATTTATAAAGTGATTTTAGGTCTTCCTCGTAATTTCCGCGAGGAAGACCAGTTTTGAAAGCTACTTTGAACTCTCTTTAATGAACAAAGTCATATAATGGCGAACCATATATTCCAATTTCACCGGAAGATTTTTATGCGTCCAAATGAGCTCGCCAAAGGCACCCCATTTTGCTTCAACCATATCTTCTTCGATAACATTCGCGCCAGCTCCAGTGGTGTCCGCTTGACCCATGGTTGGGATGTAATTTGCGCCCGTGAACGTGAATTTAATATTGATGCGGCCAAGATCTAACAATGTGAAGATCATTTTATAGCCATTGCGGAAAAGCATAAAATCCGCATGGGTTTTTGCGATACCAAAAATTTTGATACGTCCCAAGGGTGAGTGCTTCATTTCGTTGAATGAGCTGCAAAGATCCGTAAACTCGGTTTTGAGTTCTAAAAGAAACTGCACACTTTCTTGCGTGAGCACTCTTTCAGTATCAAAATCAAAGCTCGTTTCAAATGCTCTTGAGTCTTCAACTTGCTGTTCAGCTTTCACAAGTTCTTTAATCCAGCTGATTTTTTCCATAGGTAAGCCTCCAAGCCACTATTCTTAGTGTTTTCGCTGGGCTAGGCTTTTGTCAAGAAATTCGTCTTAAAGTCCACCAATCAACAGATTTGTGGCGATCGAACCGGATGCGCCCTGTGGGGCGTTGGGTG
>JANNCH010000333.1:0-1532 GCA_031386315.1 Pseudobdellovibrionaceae bacterium | reverse complement strand
TGCCGCAATGCTGCTTGAGCAGACAGGCACTCCCCGCGCGTTAACTCTTGCTGGCGAGGTTGCCGATGCAGTTGCACATTACGGCTGCAGACTTGACAACATGCGCGTCACTCGGCTGTGTGAATGTTTGGACGAGATTGCCTTGTCTGCGATTCTCGTCGGTTGCGCCTCTCGACTTGTAGCCGATCAAGCTCTCAAGGTCGATAAACTGCCCATGTTTGACTTTAAGGCGCGCTTGCTTGGCACGGTAACGGAAATAGTAGGTTCCTCGCGGATTAGGACCAATGAACAAGTCACCGGCCATCTAGGCAGTAAATACAAAGTTTCGACTGTGATCCTAGACCGCATGAAGCGTAAACCTATGGCGTTTTTGGAACCAATTGCGGACCAGAATGCAGTAGCGCGGCGCTTTAAAGAGTTTTACGATATCAGCCTGAATTCGGCGTATAGCGATATTCAGCGTGTATCGGTGATCGATGACGCAAAGGACATTCCTGCGGGCGACGTGCTGCTGATGCAGGAAGTCAGCACCCCATTACGTTTCAGCGATGCGGCAAAACTCTTTCAGGGTTGGGCAGCGCCACTATGATCAAAGCCAAAAAAACCCAACTCGACAAGTTCAAAGCCGTCGCGCGCGAGCTTGAAACCGACGACGATCCCGCGCGATTCAGGGAGCGCGTCGGCAAGCTGGTGAAGCATAAGCCAGTGGAGAAACCGGAGTGAGCACAACCGACTTTTGGATGGGCATCGGGGCTTTGGCATTGACGATTGTCTTCGCAGCCGGTGCCATAGAGCGAGCTATCTCTAAGCAGACGGATGCGATCATTGCGTGGCTACATCGTCGTGATATGCGGCGCGAAGGAAAAGATTGACGGGTATCCAGATGCCATGGTATTCAGATACCCGTGACTATCAGCAACCGCCTTCGCTCATTCGTAGTTCGCATGGTCGCTCGCCGATTAGGCGTGCCAATTGCGATCCATCAAACTTTCTTCATGTCAGGTATTAAGGTCAAGATATCCTGATCGTCTAGTTTTCCGACTGCGCGCGCGGTTTTGTATGCCGTTTTTCCGAAAACCACTAAATCGACTTTGGTATCAATCGCCCTTTTGATCCGCGCAACGATTGTGTCGATGGCCTCATCTGAGGCGAATACGAAAAACGACGTAGTTTCAAACCACCATCGGCTTCCATTGCCGCACGACGCTTTGATCTCGGCAGTCAGCTTATTCAGGCGTTCGTTGTAAGAACGCTCATAGCCGTCGCTGTCGTGCAGCCTAAACGATAGCCAATACGTATCTGCCACTTGTCTATCCCTCGATTCGTTACGAGGGCTTTAATCACATTCTGCACACCCCCGAGTCAATGGGTTTGTAAGATACAGATACGCCGTGAAAGTGCGAACCAACTCGCCTTGGCTGAGCCTGTCGAAGCCCCATCCTCCTTCGCGTCTTTTCCTACCCTTTGCACCTTCGCGCGAAACACCCGGACGTTGTCGTAACAAGGTGGGGCCTGCTCGAATAAGCGCAAGA
>JANNCH010000304.1:0-3510 GCA_031386315.1 Pseudobdellovibrionaceae bacterium | reverse complement strand
TGCCTGAAACTAAGATTGCAGTGCGACCTGCAGTGACCGAAACGTGGCCATCGCTACCTTCAGCCCAAGTGATGTCTATTTTTTCGCCTAATTTTTTAAGCAATAAATCACGACGATCACGTTCGTCATTGGCACTGGTTCCTTGAACTTCAACCATCTGGATTTTTTCATTGAGTTGAGCAACTTCTTTCGCGATCTGATTCACTTCTTCAACAGTGGTCTTAACTTGACCATCCAGATCTTTTTGCACGTCTTTCAGTTGCCCAACCACACGTTGAAAGTCTTTTGTCAGAGCAAATCCTGACTCTCGCACCATCGTGCGCGAAGCGAGGCTTTCTGGATTATTAGAAAGTTCGCGGAATGAATTAAAAAAATCAGTGACGTATTGATTCAACCCTTTATTTGCTTGCTCGTTATACACTTGTTCAACACGACCCAAAGCATCTGCACGCGAATCTAAATAGCCACCATTGGTGCCTTCACGTTGAATTTGTTTTTCTAACCATGGGTTATTTGTACGAGATACCGTACCTGCACGAGCACCCATGCCGATTTGCAGATTGCCTTCTGTGATGGGAACATTGCTCAGCAAATCCACTCTCTGGCGAGAATAGCCTTCCGTGGATTTATTGGCGATATTATGGCCGACAGTTTGGAGTGCCGTCTGACTATTCATCAGCGAGCGCTTACCCATGTCCATCATAGCCGAAATTTTAGACATCCTGTCCCCCGTGATTCGTCATATGAGCCGTGCACTTCGTTGCTCGTCGGCGACGTACAGGAAGTACGCCTTCTCCTCGCGCCTCGGCACATCTCATCTGCCAAATCACTCTTCCTGTGTTACTTCTACGCTTCCTTGCGTATAAAGTGGCCGGCATTATCAGCGCCGGCTTTGTACTGACCTTTTCTTTCGTAAGTTTTTTTACCGCCTGACAAAGTATCTTTGATATCGTTCAGGGCTCCGCCTAAATTCTTCAAAGCTGACTTTGCGTACTCTTCATTGTCTTTATTTATTTCTGTGATGCGCTTTACAAGCATATCGAGTGCTGCGTGCAAGCTGCGCAGACGATCACCTTTTGGACCACCTAGATTTTTAGCAATCTCTAGCAAGCGTGGACTTTCGGCATCGGCTTTCACCTGTTGTGCTAGATCTGTTGCGTATCTTGAACGCAAAGAATCCTGTGCACGAATTTTAAATAGAATGCTTTCTTTGAGCTGATTACTTTCATCTAACTTGATTGCGTCCGCAGAAATCATCACGTCTTTTTCTTTGCGTACTAAATCCAACAGTGAACGATAGGACTTCACAAGGTCTTCAAGACTGGCTACTAATTTTACATGTGTTTGATCAAGTGTTGTAGCTTCCATGCTAGAACCTCTATGTCTGTGTGAGAGTTACTGCAGTTACATTGTCTCTAAATGCTCATCGACCATTTTGTCGGCGATAGCTTTAGCATCGATTTTATATTTACCGTCATCAATCAGCTGACGAAACTTTGCAACTTTTGCTTCATCCACATCAGGTGCAGCCATTGCGAGTTCTTTGATTTTTTTTGCTTCTTGAGCACGAGGCGAAACATCGACTTTTGCAGAATTATTTGCAGCCTGTTGAAGCGCATCTACTTTTGCATCAAATGCTTTGTCGACACCTTTATTTTTAACACCATCGGTAGCACTCGATTTTGCGCCATCCACCATGTTTAAATTTTGGCCAACTTTATTGTGCGTAATTTTCATCGTCGCCTCCTGCTTTTCGCTCGTGTCCTACTGTCCATAATACCATAATGGGACATTTTCTACCAACTCATTCCGAGACAGAATCTGCCTCGTCGGGTCCAGTTTGCACATTCCAGAACAGCGATTTTGCCTCTGGACTTAAAAGTCCAAGGACTTCGCCCTCTTGCACATTCTGGCCTGTCGACAGTTTAGACAGGGCCCCCTTAAAAACTAAACGGGACTTAAGACCATTGTCGTGGCCTATCTCTATTAGACTCTCGCTGGGGTTTAGGGCCACCTTATTGAGTAGCGTTCCTGCCCACGGAGCTTTCACCTCGACAGCCGCGCTGCCGAGCTCTGGTTTTTCGAGTTGCACACGATCAAAACGCACCGAAAAATTTCCGGCAGAGTTCTCTTTTTTGCCAACACTGTTGAAAGTTGTACCGGCAAAATCACTTTTTTCATTCAGCGGAATTGGCCCCTGAGGTTTCGACACCGGTGCTTTAATACCCAGCTGCGCGCCAAACTTCTCAACTAGTTGAGTATAAATAAGTTTCGACAAACCAATACCGCCCTTATCACTCCATTTATCAACATACTGGTCATCTAATTGATCACGAAATATTTTTTCTGCCTGATTGGTTTTAATGAAACCGCCTTCGTGCACGGTCGAGCGCATGGACTTGAGCATTTCACGTAAGAAATGTTTTTCGTACATTTCAGAAACGTCTTTTAATTTTTCATCCGGCGTTTTTTGCACCGGTGCTGTCAAAAAAGAAGAGCCGATTTTCATGGTTGGTCCAATTGAAACTTAAAGCGCGTCTGAGTATCTTCAGACGCGCCGATTGAAAAAGAGAAAATGGGGAGTTGAGTCAGAAATTCTTGTGCATCCTGCACACGATTTTTCGAGTGTAGCTTGGGCTCATTCATATCAATCCGTGATACTTGCTGGCTTTTTGCTTCTGTTTCCTGCGAGAAAACTTGTACTCTTGACCTTCCATGGTTCGCGATCTCTTTCTCACCCTCCCCGCGCTCCAAACACATCCATGTGTCTGAAACATATAAATTTAGTTTATTATATACTGTGTCATTCTGAAACAAAAATCTCATAGTATTTCGAGTTCCCCGTGCAAAGCTCCAGCTGCCTTTATGGACTGAAGTATTGTTATCAGGTCCTTCGGAGAGACTCCGAGTTTGTTCAGAGATTGTACTAAGTCACCAACGCTGACACCACTGTCGAGCAAGGCCACCTTATCATCACTCACTTTTTTGCCATCGCCCACTTTCACTGACAAAGTGCCGTGCGATATAGCCACTTTTGAAATCTTCACACGCTCACCGATCACAATCGTGCCGGATCTCTCGTTGATCACGACACGTGCTTTCATATCAGGATTCACTTCGATGGCTTCAATCGTCGCTAGCAATTCCACACCACGATTTTCATAGGCAAACGGGGTCACGATATCAATCGTGCCGGGATCTTTTGCCGATGCATAGTGACCACCCAGCTCTTTGTTGATCGTCAAAATTGTACGGGCTGCAGTCGTGAAGTCAGGATTTGTTAGACTAAGGCGATACATTTTTCGAGTGGCGAAATCCGCTGTCATATCTTTTTCAATCATGGCACCATTCGGGATACGACCCGTTGTTGCGATGACTTCTTTACCGTCACCCGTTAACACAACACTGCCTTGTGCGACGGCAAAGACTTGCTCATTCGCAGCCCGCAATGGAGTTTGCAAAAGTGTTCCACCCTGTAGGGATTGTGAATCCCCTATAGCACTGACCGTA
>JANNCH010000581.1:0-24924 GCA_031386315.1 Pseudobdellovibrionaceae bacterium | reverse complement strand
CATCTGGATTTTCAAGAGGCCAATCGTAAAGTGCACAGGATGGCAGATTAGCAAAATCAAAATGCTCGCGCAGCGAATAGATAAATCTTTCTGCTGGAAATTCGTTCACAATTTGGTGAATCTCGTTTTCTTTCAACAAGTCATTGCGCAATTCAAAAAGAATTTCTTTGCCTTGAAAACGATTTTTAAATGAGGTCCACGCTAATTCATTTTTTAAATGAGCGGGTAAAATGGTCAGCGCCCCGCTAATAGCAGAACCCTGGCCAGAAAGAATTTCTTTTTCGATTGCTTGCGCACGTCTTTTGAAATCAAAGACAGCCTCTGGCATTGTATAAACACGTGTGGCCTTTTCTTTGTAGGCAACCTCACGCACTGCCGCTCTTTTTAAAAATTCTTCTAAGGGTGCAACATTTGGATTCAACCTTGGGCGGTTCAGAAAAATACGGCCGTCCATATCTGTTTCGCGTCGAACCCAGATCACCTCAACGTGTGATGGTATAATACTCAAGTCAAAGCCAGCACCCAGACAGATGTAAGCAGCCTTGTGTTCTTTTTGAATGATTTCGATAAAAAGCTGTCGCTCCAACTTACGAAAGTATTCTTCCCCGTGCACCGAAAAGAGCTCACCTATGCTTCGGCCAATTTTTCTTTCGATTTCTTCATCGAGATCAAAGAAAGTGGCCCCACTACCTTCCAACCAAGTTCTCACTCGATTGATCAGTTCTGATTTTCCAGTGCCGCGATGACCGACCAAGGCTGCAATCATGGGCACTCCTCAAAAAGTTCAAAAAATTCAGGTAAACTTTTGTTCACCGACTCAGGGTAAAGAATATCGAAATTGTGGCCGGCCTTTTTAAACAAAGCTGCTGCCATCACCATGCGATGATCGTGACTTGTATCGTAAGCAGTTTTTTCTAAACGTGCTGGGTAAGCGCCACCATGGATAGCCATACCATCAGGCTTTGCCTCATAGGGGACACCAACTAGATCAAAAAGTTCTGCTACCTTTTGAATACGATTGGATTCTTTGATCGCCAAATGAGGTGCACCATATAAACGCGAAGTGCCTTGCGCAAAACTGCATAGAACCGCCAACACTGGAAAAAGATCCGGTGACTGCGATAGGTTAAAATCTAAAGCGCGAATAGAGCGTGATAAATTTGTGATCAGAGTGTTGTTGCGATAAGTACATTCGATATTCATTTTTCGAAAGGCCTCTACAAAAACACGATCTGGCTGCAAACTATGTATTGGACAATTAAGAATTTCACTTTTTCCAAACAGGGCACCCGCTGCTGCGAAAACAAATGCCGAACTTAGATCAGGCTCGGCATGATAGGTATGTACTTTCAAAGCCTGATTGGCTGGAATGGTGAACCTATCACCCTCTTGCAAAACCTGCATGCCTAGGGCCTTTACCATGGATAATGTCATGGCAAAATAGGACTCTGAAACTTTGTTGCCGGTTAAAATGAATTCCAAATCAAAATCCAAAGCCCAGGAGTTCAGCAAAAGTGCAGAAGCATACTGGCTAGAGTCACCGCTATTAACTTGAATTGGTTGTATAGGCTTCTTCCACCCACTAGAAAGTATTCGCAAACCATGACTTTCAAGCTGAATATCTACACCGAGCGGTTTTAGTATTTCTACGAGCACTTGCTGCGGACGAGCCATCAATCTAGAGTTTGCACGCAAGAAAAACTCGCCACTAAATCGAGAAACTCTTGGAGTCAAAAATCGAAAGGTCGTGCCGCCTTCGCCACAGTCGAGGTCTTTATCTTTATTAAGCAAAGCTAGGGCGCTTTTCATAAAGACCACATCATCACATACAGAATCACCAGTAATTTTTAATTTAGGAAAATAACTTTGAATGACAAGTGCTCTATTTAAAATAGATTTAGATGCCGGCAGCGAAGACTTAAAATCAAAAGATTTCATATTTGCAACTGCCTACGGGACTCTTGTAAAATGTCTTCGACAGAGACATTTTCAATTCTAAAACTGCCTGGCTTTTGGCAAAAGACAAAACGAATCTTTCCGCCTTGGACTTTCTTTTTATCACCATTCAAAGTTTTAACTATCTGAGCATAATATTTTTTATCAAGAAATCCATCAACTGCTGGGGACAACAAAAAACCTGAAGCCAATTTATGGTCAATTTCAATTTTAATCTTCTCAGACATTAGCCCCTTTTGTTGAGACCAATCCAAGGCAAAACGAATTCCATAGTTCACAGCTATGCCATGAGGAATTTGCATAATTGTTTCAAAAACATGTCCCATGGTATGACCAAAGTTCAACAAATGACGATGCCCCGAGGCTTCGAAAGGATCTTTTTTTACAATATTATACTTTGCTGCGATAGCGTCTGGCAGAAACTTCCACAGATTTTCAGAAGTGGGTTCACATTCAGAAAACTTCTTCCAAAAACGCCCACCGGTTAACAAAGCGGCTTTGTATATTTCTGCAAAGGCCTCATGCGCACGAATCTTTGGCTGCTCGATTAAAATTTCTTTAATTAGATAAATTTTTTCAGCTGGATAAAATGTTCCCACCTGGTTCTTGATTCCGCCTAGATTCAAGGCTGTCTTGCCGCCATGTGCAGAGTCTATAGCAGCAAGCCAGGTACTTGGAACATGCACCAGGCGAATACCACGCTTGTAGATACTCGCAACAAAGCCTCCGAAGTCGCCAACACTACCACCGCCCAAAACGACAATAGTCATCGATCGTGCGGATAGCGAAGAACTCAGTTTAGAAATATTCTGAATATGTCGAGGCAATGACTCAAGGACCTTTAAGCCCTCGCCCGATTGCACACCATAGCGATACGCAAAACCAGCTATCCATTTTTTAAAATTCTTTTTTTTCTCAAGGCCCTTATCATAGATAAGAAAAGGATCACTTCCCAAATCAATAATGGCCGGAAAAGAATTTTCATAGATCAAGCGGCTTTGCTTCATATGCATCAACTACTTGTAATTCTCTTTGGCCTTGTCGTAGGCCTCTGAAAGTTTTTTGAATGCATCGTTAAAGCCTATTTTCATATTATCCCAAGCTTTACCGCTGCTTTTTTTGAATTTATTTAAATGAGTGCTTAGTTGTTTTTGACTTTTTTCTAAGTCTGAAATCTCGTTTTTAGCAGCTGTCTTTGCGCTGCCGGCTTTCTTCTGAGCTTGAACTTTTAGTTCTGCGATTTTCACTTTCATCGCGGCCAAGGACTCTTCCATTTCGGCTTGAACTTTTTCTTTTTGTTCTTTGGAGTAGTCCACTGCCGAAGCTGCAGCTTCTTTTGTTTTTTCTTTTACTTCTTCTGTCGTTGTCGCATGAACTGCTGTAAATGCAAAAGTGCTCAACACTAAGATACTCATTAGATTTTTCATATTACCTCACTATGCTTTATAGTATAACCGTACCACAGTAGGCTCAAGCGCTTTCGCGGACATGTATCTGATCAGGTGCGACAGACTTGTCGGACAATTTTTGCAGCTGTTTTCATAGGCTTCGATTCATCATCAGCACTTCTTTTAACTAAAAAAATGTCACGCTGAGTTTTTTCTTGGGACCGACGCTGGGCAGACACACTCAATTCTACAAGTTGATGACCTTTTGATGCCGCCCCATTGATCTGAGTCACCAAAAAACTAGGTGTGTAAATGGCACAGGCCCCCGATTGAGCCATCTTCAAAGCAATAGACAAACTATTGGCACGAAAGGGCGTATATCTATTCAAATTTGAATTCCAACCATCTCTGATGCGTATACTCAGTGGATTATCGCGAATCTCTGTGGCAGGTATTACGTAGGGAATCTTTTCGGCATCGAAGCCTGAAAATGAATCGACCCTGCAAAAAGATGATAAAGTCACGGTGGCTATTTTTAAGTGATCTATATCCTTATGTGGAAACGGAACAAAGGTAAATGCAAAGTCATTTCTTCCATCTAGAACTCTAGCTTCGATTTCACCTGAATCCAAGTCTTCAATTGTCAGCGCTTGCTTTAGCTCGTGTGCGATGACGCCAGAGCTTGCGAGGGCCAAAACCTCAGGCAAACCAATTCTTAAATAGTTTTCTGGTATCTTTGTTTGCCCCTTCAAAGAATTTATCATTTCAAGAATTTTGCGACTCTGCACGTAGAGGCTTTTACCCTTTTCAGTGAGCTCAAGCCCCCGGCCCTTCGCTGACAACACTTTAAAGCCTAGCTCATCTTGAAGCACGCTCATCGCCTTTGATAGGCCGCTATGGGACACCCCAAGCAATTCGGCCGCTTTAGTAATGCTGCCCGCATCAACAATAGCACAAAAGTATCTCAATCGATCTGTTTCCATGTGTCATATTATATCAACTATATGTCACTTTTAATCAACTATTATTTATGGCATAAACAGCTCAGTCCGAAGGAGGACCCTATGAAAAAGGTAGCAATTATTATTGGAACAAGACCCGAAGCCATTAAGATGGCCCCCGTGTATTTAACACTCAGAAAGCATCTGGGTGATTCAGTGCAACTGATTTCGACAGGACAACATCGGGAGCTTCTTTGGCAAGGCCCTTCGCTCGTTTGATCTTGAGCCCGAAATAGACTTGGATGTCATGAGCCCGGGTCAATCACTTTCGCAACTGACATCTAAAATTTTAGTAAAACTTGAAAATCAATTTCATTATAACAAGCCTGACCTTGTCCTCGCCCATGGCGATACAACGACTTGCTTTGCAACAGCAGTCTCAAGCTTTTATCATCAAATTCCGTTTTTTCATGTGGAGGCAGGCTTTCGAACACATCGACTTAACTCGCCCTTCCCAGAAGAATTCAACCGCCAGACAATTGCACCGATCGCCACACATCACTTTGCTCCGACCTCGGTAGAAAAAGAAAATTTGCTCAAAGATGGCATTTCTTCTTCTGCAATCACAATTATTGGTTCGACAATTCATGAGGCCGTGCGCGCCATGCGTTCAAAAGTGGGATCTAGCAACGAAACAAAATTCCCATTCTTGGCGGGCCCTCGTCCCCTGGTAGTAGTTACGCTTCACCGTCGCGAAAGTGCGCAAGTACTAGAAGACACATTGCAGGGCCTGAAGAAAGCAGCCGACAGCAGACCAGATGCCATTTTCGTTTGCCCAGTTCATCCGAACCCACTTGTCCAAAATGCATTCAAGTCGTTCTTAGGCAAATCGCCCAATATCATACTGACAGAGCCCTTCGATTACCCACACTTTGTATCATTGCTGTTACGGGCCCAACTTGTTGTCACAGATTCCGGTGGCGTTCAAGAAGAGGCGGCTTTTTTAGGAAAAAAAGTTTTACTCGCACGATCAGAGACAGAAAGAAACGATGGTTTTCAAGAAGGTCTTGTCAAACTTGTGGGCTTAAGCCCCGAAAATATTCATACGTCCATTCTTAAAGACCTTTCTGCGCATGACAGTCAATACGAAGCGAATGAACTTGGCATTTTAAAAAGACCCGCATCCGAAATCATCAGCGACGAAGTTCTCAGAGTTGTCGGATGAAAAAGAAAATTTTAGCAATAGGCGCACACCCCGATGATATCGAAATAGGCTGTGGCGGCACTCTATCAATTTTGAAAGATCAAGGGCACGAACTCACTCATTTGATAGTCACCTCTGGTGAAGAAGGCGGCTACTCAACTAATAAAATTGAACTAGCTCAACAACGCGAGATAGAGGCACGAAATGCAGCTCGGGTATTAAAAGCAGATAATGTTCTATTCTTTAATGAGGCTGATGGGGCAAATAACTTTTCAAAACAAACCAAAATCCGTCTGATTTCTGTAATTAGAAAATTACAGCCTGACATTATTTTCACACATGCGAAGTCTGACCACTTTCCTGACCACCAGCTGGTTCACAAACTTACGAAAGCCGCCCTTCTTGCGGCCGCTGGACCATGGTATTCAGATGCTGGCACTGACGTACACCAAGTTAATGAAGTCTACGGCTATGAAGTATGGAATCCAATTTCAGAGTATCAGGTAGCAATGAATATCACCGAGGTCATGGAAAGAAAAATAGCAGCCATTCAGCAACATCGAAGTCAGATCAATGACGTCGACTATGTTGAGGCCGTACGTGGCCTTGCCAAATACCGTGGCGTCATGTCGATGATAGGTCTTTATGCAGAAGTATTTGAAGTTTTAAGAATCGGAGGTATCCAATGAAAATTCCATTGTCATCCATGGACTACTATTTTTTTCGACGAAGCCTTTATACAATTCAGTTAATTTTTGAATATCAAGGTCATTTGGATATTCAACAGTTAACCAAAAATTTAGAGAAAACGATTCGCACTTTTACAGCCGTCGGTTCCCGAATAAAAATTATTTCTGATTACGAAGTTATATTAGAAACAGGACATCCCATTTCTGTAAAAAGTCGATCTGTAGTAGACGAACCCCTGTTGAATTCTTTTAGCGAAACCGATGAATTCCTAAATTCCGTTGAAAACAGTGAAGACCAACCCTTGGTAACTGCTTTGGTTACCAACACTCCCACACGAAGTTTTGTGGGATTTAGTTTTTCACACTTGCTCGGGGACGGCGCAAGCTTTTTTGAATTTTTAGATAGCTTATCAAAAGTATCTCAATCCGAAGAATTAACTAAACGGCCCGCAAATCAGCGAGAGCTTCTGCAAAGAAAACATACAAATAGTAGCAATACACAGAACCTATTCGAGGCGACGGGCTATATTCAACCACGACCTAAAAATTCGCCCATCTCTGATCTTGAGACTTTTGCCATGACCGAGAAGCAGCTTCTTGATTTACGAAAACAATGTGCAGATAATGGAGTTATTGTTTCTAACAATGATATTCTGATGGCCGAACTCGCAAAGCGCTTTCATCAATACGTACCTCCTTTTGAGAATAAAATCATTGTACGTTGTCCAGTCGACTATCGAAATATTTTAGGGCTGCCTTCAGGATATTTTGGAAATGCAGTCCGTGACGCAATTGCAATTTTTGAAGTGGGTGAAATTGAAAGCTTACCTTTTCACAAAGTGGCAGCAAGAATTCGGCAAAGCATACAAGGCGTCGATCGAAAAAGTATTGAAAACTCGCTAATCCGGCTGGACAAACTACGAATGGATGAAGGCATTCGAGCGTTCGAAAACGTCGGTTGCCCCGGCTTGCTTGTTAGCAATCTTTCTAAATTTCCAATGTCAAAAATAAATCTTGGATTGGGTTCGCCTATTGGCTTTTATCATGCATCACTCAACCCCAGACTTGGATTGATTCTTCCTGCAGCGGATGGAGTTCGCGTGGTATTTAGACGTCCAGGTTAACAGAATTCCAATCGATTGGTTTTACGCCTTTGTTTTTTAAGTAGGTATTCACTTTAGAAAAAGGCTTAGTCCCAAAAAAACCGCGATGCGCCGATAAGGGAGACGGATGCGGCCCCTCTAAGACCAAGTGTTTTTTGCGATCAACAAATGCACCTTTTTTTTGAGCATAGGCACCCCACAGAATAAAGACCAAATTTTCACACTCATCGTTCAATAAAGAAATAATTTTATCAGTGAAGATTTCCCAACCTTTATCTTTATGCGATGCTGCCTGTCCATGCTCAACAGTGAGCACGCTGTTGAGCATCAACACACCCTGCTCGGCCCAAGAGGTCAAAAAACCTGTCTTCGGAGGATTCACACCAATATCAGCTTTGAGTTCTTTAAAAATATTTTGTAACGACGGTGGAAATCGCACCTCCGGCTGCACCGAAAAACACAATCCATGCGCTTGACCGGGGCCATGATAAGGATCTTGTCCTAGCAAAACGACTTTCACTTTATCAAAGGGCGTTGCATTCAGTGCTGCGAAATATTCATTGTGCCGTGGAAAAATAATTTTCTTTTTCGCAATTTCTGTTTGCAGAAATTTATTGAGCTCGATCATATAAGTTTTTTTGAACTCAGGTATAAGTTTTTCTTTCCATGAGTTTTCTAATTTGAATTCTTCGATCTTACTTTGAGACATTTTATACCGCCACTGGTCTAGGATCGCGATTTTAGATCAAAGCTATTAGATTTCAAATATATTTTTTTTATTTACAGAACTTGACCAGACAAAAACGATACACATTGCTACAATAGGTAAAGAGGAATAGGAGGATCCCATGGCAAGCCTTCAAACCCCGACAATTGAACTAATCGAACAGAATCCAGAGGTTAAATCCCATGTCTATCAGCAGATCATGGAGTTTGAACCCTTTATAACATCCGAGACTATCATCTCGGTTATCGCGAAAAATCCACTCAAATTGGCGCTTCAGTATGAAACGGAAGGCAAAGAGTTTGATAAAAAAGCTCTGAGCAAGATGTATCGTATTGCGATCAGTCTTAAAGAAGACGACACGCGACTCGACGCAGAAGCCGTGCATGAAGATATCTTTGAAGCTATCCGCCTTGCGAAAGAGGCCCTGTTAGTGAAGCTCATAGAGATTCAAGACTCTATGGTGAGCACACAGGATCGCCAAATCGAGATCAATCACTTTTTGCAAAATCCAGTTTTGCACTAATCACACTAAAAAATTCTACTTTATAAAACTGGGTCCCACTTATTAGTAAGAGGGACCCAGCATTCAATATTCAAACTTTAAAAAATATTTCAGCCTATTTAGCGACTGATCGGGTTGCCCGAGCTACTGCAGACACAGCTGTGATGCAATGTCTTTTTTGGTACGATCGTAAAGTTATAGGGACTCTTAGGATCTGCCGAAACACGTTTATCATAATTTACGTAAGTGGCTGTCGCCAGTTTTTCATAATAAGCTGCATCCGCTTTTAGGATTTCTTCAGCACGACTCGCGCAATTTTCACTGCGTGTTTTGTTGCGAAAATCCACAGCACCAAAATCACGCATCATTTGTGCGACTTCATCTTTGAAGGCCTTAGCTACATGACTGACAAAAGATTTTCGTGGCAAACGATCCGCAATCAAAACTCCATAATAGTCTGAAGGCAGATTTTCTAAGGTGTAAGCACTGGTCGCATTGCTATCAAATTTTCGGATCGAAGAATTTTTCTTGGTATGTGCTTGAATGTCTTCAATTTTATAGCCCGCACGCATGCTGAAATAACCCGCCCAATAAGACACATCACCCGTCAGTTTACCATCGGTTGCATACTGTTTAAACATTGCAAACTGGCCCGCAATATACTGAAATTTTTTGGCATCCACAGGTTGCAAATATTGATTTACAAATGGAGTGAGCAAATCAGTCCCTCGCACGGCTTGCAAAAAAACTTTATAGGCAAGTGCTGTAGCGATCACATGACCAAAATCAATCCAACCACCCTTACAGGTATAGACAAACAATTAGCGGCCTTATGGCCCTGGCAGCAGGCGTCAATGCTCGTCTGCTTCGGGAGGTGTGCTCTGTGTGATATCAGATTTTGTAGCGCCCTTTTCAATTTTTACCAGCGTACCTATGATGTCTTGCAACTTTTCAAATGGCGTGAAATTCGGAGGAAGATTTTCTTTAAGTTCCATCGTTAGCACCGGCGTTTGACGTTCAAACCACATATACCGACCCAGGCTTCCAGGAAAATGACCCAATGATTTCCATGGTAGATAATCAAACTTGGGTGGCGGGCTTACTTTGGGCCCATCAAAATCTAAAACCTTCAACGGAGTATGCACCGAAACTACAAAATCGGGCTTGAAGTCTTCCATATGTTTCAAAGCACATTTAGTTTCAGGCTCGCTGCCTGCCACATCCCCTGGAAAACGTCGCGGATTCGAGCTGGTTTTAGACTTCCAATAGTTCACCGCAAGCTCAGTCCAATCACGGGTCGGAAAGTTTCGATTGATATCAATATTGTTCGCATTGGGGCGAGTCTTTCGCTTCACACCATCAGGATTTAAAATTGGAATCACACGCCAGCTATTGCGCGAGTCGATACTTTCTAACCGTTCCATCCAATAGCGGCCCACAGTCCCTGCCGGAGTTTCGTCCCCGTGGATCAAACTAAATACGATAACTTTTTTGCCAGAAGCATCTTTCGATGATTTCTCGTAATGAAAAATAGGACGGCCTTCAACGCTGACGCAAGCATCATCAACCTTGGCTTTTTCACAGGCCTTTTTCAAAAGTTTTTCATCTGTCACACCGGGAAACTTTTTAAGTTCGGTCACACAGTCTTCCGCTAAATTTTTAAAATCAGCTAAGGTCTCTGCTGCAGTCAACACAGACGTTACGCCAATCAAAAGGCAGACAAATTTTTTGTTCATTTCAAAAACAATCCTTCTTACATGGATTTATCTTTTTATTATCCGACGACATTGAAAGTCTCTCAAGCTGAGAAATGAAATATTTTTGCCCCAATGTGAGAATCTTCTAAAACCGACTAAGGTCCAGAGCCTTTTCAGCCGTTATACATAGTGTGACATTTTTGAATCGATGCTTTGGAGGCACAAATGGTACATAGAGGCGGTTTTAGTTTCATGGCAATGCTGGTGATCAATCCGATAGTTATTTTGTTTTATCAAAACTGTTCGATGGTCCCAACTAGCCAAGCCGCACGCTCAGTAGCCTCTGTGAGCGAAGCCCAGGCAGTTCCTATCGTTACCGTCAAGAAGCAGGTTAAACTCACCTGTAATGACGACAAAGTGCATTGCCTTTCATCCAATATCGAATAGTCCTTTTATTGTTTGATCCAACCCGAGATCCCGCAAAAGCCCGTCTGGACACAGAGTTATAAGGTCTAACTAGACTTGTGGTTACCCCTTGCCAAGGCTATTCTGGACTTGTTGAAGGTCTCAAAGATTGAGGCTCTTTCACGTTGTGTATACAAGATGTATGGGGGATTCGTGAAAAAAATCTTATTATTATTGGCGATATTGCCACTTCCTTTTTTAGTTGCTTGCCCGGGCAAGGGTGGCAGCAACAACAGCAATGTTGTCGGTGGAATCTCAGGCGGACGCGTACAAATCGCTCAAGGCACATATGCCTTTGCCGGAACAGTCACTCAAATTAATCCAAGCTGCGGTAGCAACGTCGCTACCATTACTGTCACACAGGGAAACAATGGATATAACACCGGAGCAGCGATATGCACAGCGACTGTCGGTGCTGGTGGAATATTCAATTGCCCGGTCCCAGCTTACGGAACTTACTATATACGCGCATCAACATCAGTTAATGGCCAGTACGGAGGCTGCTCAGTCGGTGGACAGATGCAAGCACTCACAAATGGTGATCAAGGAATGCAGATTTGCTTAGGCGGAGGATGCACTTGCTACACACAAAATTGCTCTATTTCAAAATCTACAACTGACTTAAGTTCAATCAGTACTCCCTTCCCCGGCGCAGGTGATTTGAAAATTGAATCTTCTGCAATTTACTTGAGCTCGACAGCAGCAACAACTTTCGACATTTCTGCAGAAGCAAGCAGCGGCAACAATCTTTTAAATACTTCTGGAAGTTGGAAGGGTTCTTTAGCATCAGACGGAACTCTGACCATCGACAAAGAGACTATCGATAATCTTTCTTACTCTGCACAAGTGGATGCAAGCTTACTACAATATGCACAGGGCTTCTGCGATACTTCAGCTGCTGCAGCAACAAAGTCTGCAAACTATGCCCGCCAGTTGGGCTTCAGCGACAAAGCTGCACAGGCCGTGCATAAAAGTTTCGCGACTGTGACAGCGCGTGTTTGCGTTTATCCGCAGGGTGATGCCGAGATTTCTCGTGTTGTGACTTTGAAATCCGTTGAAACACTGAATACAAATCGTGTTTGGTTCATCGTAGTTGAAGAAAGCCAGCTCACGGCGAGCCTTAAAACAATATCTAGACCTAAGGCAGAGGGCATTGCTCTTCGCAAAAAAATGGATTCATCTAGAAAAATTGCTAATGATAACGAGCTTTTAGTTGAAGAAGTCGCCCTCGGATTTTTAATTAAAAAATAATTTTAAAAATATCTTTTCGGAGCGCTTGACTTACATATTATTTACACTGTAAGTTCATATGTAAGTATGAAAAAGAAAACGCTCCTCCCCCCATTAACGACAAAAGAGAAAGCTGTTCTAGAATATATAGAACAGCATCTCTTGACGTCTGGAATCTCTCCTTCATACCAAGAAATTAAAGACCACTTTGGTTTGGCTTCGTTTAACTCGGTTCAGAATTATCTGAAACAATTAACGAACAAGGGATATGTTTCTATCCCACTCAACCAAAAGCGCGCCATTCAGGTCCTACACTCTGCCGCTTCTGTACAAGAACAGATGCAGGCTCAGGTGGTACCATTTAAATCTGTCTCGACGAAGACAGGGTCTCCTCGCGCTCAGCTCCTCCAAGCCCGTGATGAGATCCTGTCACTTCCCCTACTTGGGAAGGTGGCGGCAGGTGCTCCTATCGAAGCTTTTGAACATGATGAATTTGTTGATGTGCCACCTTCTATGGTTCGAAAACCAGGCAATACTTTTGCCCTGAAGGTTCAGGGCCGCTCAATGATCGAAGACGCTATCTCAGACGGCGACGTGATCCTTGTGCAAAAGCAAACCACTGCATCCAACGGTGATATCATTGTTGCTACCATCGACAATGAAGCTACGGTGAAACGCTTCTATATGCATACAAAGTTTGATTTGAAGAACAAACATCTTCTAGAAGAACTTCCAAAAAAACTTGCGAACGAAGAACGCGTGATCGAATTACGACCTTCCAATTCTTCGATGAAATCCATGTGGTACAGACCTGATCAGGTTGAAATCCGCGGGATTGTCGTTGGCCTTATCCGTAAATTTTAATATATTTGAACAGACCTATTGCTACTCCGTTTTCGTCGATGTTTAGGGTCCTTGCTTTTGCCAATGGCTCAAACGGCAGTTCTGAGAGAGTACTCTCAGAACTCTATTGTAACCGAGGAACGTATTTAAGGATGTAATTGGGTCAGAAGCGCACGACGTGCTTCTGAAAGGCGTGCACATGGATGGCCACAATATCGAATCCATCATTCACTGCTGTAAAAATAAACGCACCCAACTTCAGACAGACCCCTAGCAAATCATTCGCAATCTGTGCTATAGATCTGCCATGAGCACTGCTAACCACATTCGTATTTCATACGCTGATAAAAACAAATTCTATAAAGAACTTCTTAGTGAAGCTTCTGGTATTTTAGAATCTGACTGGTTGATGAACCTTTCAAATCTGAGCGCACTCTTAAAGCAGCATCTACCTGACACAAACTGGATAGGCTTTTATTTAAATCGCAACAACGAATTACTTCTAGGCCCGTTTCAAGGATTGCCTGCTTGCACACGAATACCCTTTGGCAAGGGCGTCTGTGGCACATCAGCTCAAACACAAAAGTCTATATTGGTGGCTGATGTGGATCAGTTTCCAGGCCATATTGTCTGCGATGCCGCTTCTAAATCTGAAGTCGTAATTCCCATTTTGAAAAATCAAAAAGTGATCGGTGTACTTGATGTTGATTCACCGTCTATAAACAGATTTGATGAAATCGATCAAGCGGGACTACAAAAAATTGTGGATATCTTAGTGGAAAAGACCGATTGGAATAATAGTTTTCAATTTAGTTAGAGCGTGTTTAAAAAGCGCCCTCGCCAGGCTTTCCTTGAACTACTTATCAGCTATAAATACAAGCCCGACCTTGGACTTGCCAATCACGGCAACTTGTTGGAATGCTGCTTTCTAGATTCCCTTAAGTTTAATGATAATGGCTACTGATAGCAGAATTATCACCAAAAAACCTTTAGTGACTTTCTGAAAACGCCGAATACGTATATAACTGTTTTTACGCATCGGACACTCCTTTCTTTACGGACAAGGAGTTCCCCAAAAGTGGATCTGGCGAAGGCGAGATCCACTTTTGCATTTTTAAAGCCAGGCAATATACTGATTTTATTTTAAATATCGGCTAGTTTTTCGCGGATCCATTTACGAATGATAGGATATTCTTTTTCTTCAAGAACATGCTCTTTATCCATTTCGACCCATTTTACCTTGAGTCCCGCTTCTTTCAGCTGCTCAACACCAAACTTGGTTTCATCAATTGGCAAAACATCATCTTGATGACCATGGGTGAATAACCATGGTGTACGCGACGCCTGCGGAGCCAAATTTGTTTTCCAACGTGGAAAGAAATGAAAGTAACCACTGATGCCGACAACGCCGCCCAATTTTTTAGGGTAATTCAAACCAACATCCGCACTGATCAAACAACCTTGCGAAAAACCAAAAAGAAAGATGTTTTCGCTCTTCCAGCCCTTTAGCTCAAGATCATTGAGTAAATCAAAAATCTTTTCACGAATCTTTAGAACACCATCTTTTTGGTATGGCGGTTCACCGTACCAAGTATAACCATCCAAAAATTTGCGAGGCGCATTCAAAAGCAGATAATTCATTTCGGGGATGTTGAGCTCTTCGTCAAATCCATAGAAAGGACGAATGCTATCGCCGCGACCGTGCAAAACGATCATCAACTTGTCTGATTTTTTCTTTGCAGCGATAAATTTATTTTTGAACAAACTTGTTTGAATCATTTATCTGCTCCGGCGACAGTATTGGCTTTACAGAAAAGGGCTTGTCTAGCGCGACTTAACTCAGGATCATCTTTGCTAAGGCTGCCATCTTCTATATCAAGGCAATCACGCATCGACATATGCGTAACACGTTGACCACTCACACGTTGTGGAGCTTGCAATGGGTTGATATATTGATCCACTTCACGAATTTGCAAAGTGTCTTTAAAGGTGACCTTAACATCTGGCTCTAAACCACGCATTTGAGGTGATGTACCTGATGGTAAGTAATAGAAACCTTTGGTTTCAAACAGGGCAATTTTTTTGTTCTGCGCCCATACTTCGCCCTCTTGAAAAGAGCCTTTGCCGAAGCTGGTCTCGCCCACAAGTAATCCACGCTTAAGATCACGCAGCGCCCCCGCTACGATTTCTGCGGCACTGGCTGATCCACTGTTAATTAGGATCGCCATCGGGCCATTGTAAATTTGGTTTTCAGAACCATAGGTGACTTCACGTTCACGAATAGGATCCAAATAGCGAATTTCAAAAATTCGCTTTTCATTGCCCACGAAAAGACTTGCCACACAGGCGGCCTCTTCCATTTGACCACCGGGGTTGTCACGCAAGTCTAACAACAGACCACGTATGTTTTGTCTCTGTAATGCCAAGATGGCTTCTTTGGTTTTTTCGCAGGTTTGACGTGCAAACTTATTCACCGTCACAACACCCACGGGCTTAATACCATCTAGCAGACGAAAGCTCACTGTCGGCACAGTGCTCTGCTCACGCAAGATTTCGACAACTAGGTTTTTATCCCCGCGACGAACACCCAAGCTGAGCGTGTTGCCAGCTTCACCGCGCATAAGCTCATTCACACGCATTGGCATCAAAATCGAAACAACTGTATCATTCACAGCCAATAAAATATCACCCTTACGCAAGTCTGCCTTTTCAGCAGGTGAACCTGCATACACTTTACGAACAAAATAATTTTTTTCAGTACGTCCTAAGATGATCCCAATCGAAGCTGACTTGTTATCAACCTTCGCTACAACTTCACGATAGAAAGCAATCGGCATTAAATATGTGTGAGGATCACGAAAGACAGAAATAAATCCATTCAACCCCGCACCTAACATCATCTCTTTTTGTTTTGCAGGGACATACTTATCAATCACTTCGTTCCACAACGAAAAAAATGAAATTTTTTGCACTTGTTCCGGACTATTTTTGAACAGCTCTTTCCAAGGCTCTAGCAATTGTTTTTCTGAATTTATAGAACCTGAAACTTTATCTGCAGCAGCCAGCTTTCCAGCCAAAGTCAGTTGCAAATTATAGCGACTTGCCACAGACATAACAGCATTGGCACAGGCTAAAAAGTATCTTTCAGAGCTGACGCAGGTTTGATCGTCGATAAGATCGCTCAGTGCTGTTGCCTCAATCCCTGTTTCAGCCCAATACTGCTCAGCCGATTTAACCTTAGAAGCCTCGCGCTGATCACGCCAAGCTTTTAGACTCACCCCCACGGCTAGCAATATAAGCGAATATTTGAATAGTTTTGAAGTTCCCGCCACCCAGATCCTCCCCGGACTGACAATCTACAAAGCAACGGTCGTGCCTGCCCTAGCCCCTGTGCCTTCGATTTGAGGCCGTTTTTTAGAATAAAATTCAGCCTTGAAAAGGGCTTACACAGAGTGACTTATGTTGAGTTCTGGATGGCCTTTCTATAGGTTATATCCAGTTAATAAGATTGTGTATCAGGGAGCATCTATGATCATCATAACAGGGGCCAACGGCTTTATCGGAAGCGCCATCGTCTGGGAGCTCAACCAAAAGGGCTTAAAAGATATTATCTGTGTCGATAGCGTCGGTCTGGATGAGCGTAATGTTCTTAAAAACCGACAATACAGCCTTTTTCTTGGTAAAGATGATCTTTGGAAGTACCTCGACACAGACGAGGCCCGCAACAAAGTTACCTGGATCATACACATGGGGGCTTGTTCATCTACCACTGAGACCAATAAAGAATTTCTATTAGAAAATAATACTTATTACACACAAGGGATTTTCGAATGGTGCTCTGAAAATGGAAAATCGCTTATCTATGCCTCCAGTGCGGCCACCTATGGCGCAGGCGAAATGGGCTTTGATGATACGACAGATCCAGAGCGACTCAAGCCTTTGAATCTGTACGGTGAATCGAAAGTGCTTTTCGACCGCTGGGCCGTGAAGCAAACTAAGACCCCGCCAAACTGGTATGGTTTGAAATTCTTCAATGTCTTTGGCCCCAATGAATACCACAAAGAATCTATGTCGAGCGTGGCCTACAAAGCCTTTCATCAAATACAAAATAAAAATTCTTTGGGATTATTTAAATCCTACAACCCACAATACAAAGATGGCGAACAGATGCGTGATTTTGTTTATGTCAAAGACATCACAGCATGGATTGCAGAGCTGATGGATAAGCGTCCGCAAAACGGGGTTTACAATATGGGCTTCGGCACACCACGCACTTGGTTGGATTTGGCTTCAGCTGTTTTTACAGCTGTGGCAAAAGAGATGAAAATCGAATGGCTTGAAATCCCTGACAATATTAAAAATCAATATCAGTATTTCACGGGCGCTAAGACCGACAAATGGAGGGCCCAAGACCTCAGTGAACCCAAGTGGCCACTTGAAAAAGCCGTGAATGATTATGTTAAAAATTATCTCGCCAATGGCGATACGTTGATGTGATTTGATGAAGACTGATTTTCTTCCACCGCATTTACGAAAATATATTTCGACTCAAGATTACTCGAAATATACCCCCGTGGATCAGGCCGTGTGGCGATATACTTTGCGTCAGCTCAAGGCATTCTTAATTGTACATGCTGAAGAAAGCTATGTTGCGGGCCTTGAAAAAACTGGCATCGGCACGGATTCGATTCCACGTATTGAAGATATCAGTGCTAAAATTGAAAAATTTGGATGGCGCGCGATGCCCGTCAGTGGATTTATTCCACCAGCAGCCTTTATGGAGCTTCAATCATTGGGCGTGCTACCCATTGCTTCAGATATGCGCACTATGGATCATCTGTTATACACTCCGGCTCCAGACATCGTCCATGAGGCCGCAGGGCATGCGCCGATTTTAATACATCCAGAATTTGCCGAGTATCTTCGTCGCTATGCTCAAATTGCGAAGAAAGCAATCATCAGCAAAGAGGACTTAGATCTTTACGAAGCCATTCGTGATTTGTCTGATATAAAAGAAAATCCTTCATCCACCCCAGATAATGTCAAAGCCGCAGAAGCTCGTCTTGATAAAGTTTCAAAAAGCATGAGTCATATATCTGAGGCTGCCGAGCTGGGCCGCATGAATTGGTGGACCGCTGAATACGGGCTCATCGGCGATCTCAATGATCCAAAAATTTTTGGTGCAGGTTTATTATCTAGCATTGGCGAAGCCCGTTGGTGTCTCAGCGAAAAAGTTAAAAAAATTCCCCTGACCGTCGAATGCATCAAGCAAGGCTATGACATTACCGAACCACAGCCTCAGTTATTTGTGACTCCGGATTTTGAAACTCTCACCCATGTCTTAGAAGAAATGGCCTCACAAATGGCATTTCGATTGGGTGGTCTCATGGGACTCAGCAAAGCCATTGAAGCAAAATCTGTGAATACCGCCGAACTCAATTCGGGTGTGCAAATTTCGGGTGTTGTCAGTGGCGTGATTTCTTTAGCTGATGAAACTGTGGCTTACCTTAAATTTCAAGGCCCCACACAGCTCAGCTATCTAGACAAAGAAATTTCAGGGCACCACAAAGAATACCATGCCCATGGCTTCGGAACACCGGTGGGGGCCTTTAAAAAATTCCCTTATTCTTGCCCGTCTTGCCTCACCACTGAGCAATGGAAAGAACTAGGCGTTGCTGTTGGAGCCACTGTTCAACTTGATTACGTATCAGGCGTTGTCATATCTGGCACTATCAAAGGCCTTTTACAAAAAGCTGGAAAGTCCCTAATCCTTTCGCTAGAAAATGCGTCCGCTCAGTATCAAGATCAAACTTTGTTTCAGCCTAGTTGGGGAACATATGATGTTGCCTTAGGTTTAGATGTACGCTCGGTCTTTGGCTCACCAGCAGATCGCGAAGCCTACGGTGAAACCGATGACTTTGTCGCAAAAAAAGTGCCTGCTGCTAAATACAGCGATCATGAATTGCAGATGCACAATCAATATCAAGCCGTTCGTTATTTGCGTGAAAAAAATATTGACGGTGAGAACTTACAAACCGCCTTAAAAAATATTTTAGACAAACACGATGAACAGTTTCCAGATGACTGGCTTTTGCGAGTCGAGATTCATGAATTGCTTCTCAAAAATAAAATCAATGGTGATTTAGAAAAGCGTATTCTTGCATCTTTTAAAAAAATTGGAAATGCATCTGAAAAAAAGCAAAGTCTTATTGCCGATGGCCTTCAACTTGCGGGAAAAATCTAAATGAGACGTCCTTTTGAAGTCCGTGTGGTTCTAGTGCGCACAATTTATGAGCGTAATATTGGTGCGGTCTCGCGAGCCATGAGCAATATGGGCTTTGATAAACTGATCTTAGTGGATCCGAAGTGCGAACTAACCTATGAGGCCCAACAAACCGCAGCCACTGGGCAGACTGCGCTTCAAAACCGAGTGACCTATAAAGACTGGGAAGAATTCTTTCAAAAAGAACCCGATAGCATTCGCGTATCGTTCACCGCTCGCGATGGCCGAGGCCGCTCTGTGCGTGACCTCAGTGAAGTTTTTAAAGATATCCAGGATCACTCGCCACAATTTCAAATAAAAAGCGAAGTGCCATTCACAGTTCATTTATTTTTTGGTCCTGAAGACTGGGGTCTTAGCGCCGAAGATCTTACCCATACTCACTTTTGCGCCTGCATCCCCACATTTGGCGAAAACTGGAGTCTGAATCTAGCACAAGCTGTTTTGCTTGCAATGTACGACCTTAGAAAATGCTGGGGCGGCAACAGAACAAGTTTAGACGGCCAACAGACCGAGCGTACGGCCGCAGTGGGGGCACTTTTGCCCGATCAAACACTTAAGACATGGTTGCTTGAAATGGGTTTTGATTTGAGTAAAAAGAAGATAAATGCCTATACTGTTTTCAGACGCATGCTTTTGCAAAATACTCCGACGAAGAAAGAAATCATCGTCCTTGAAGCAATTTTGCAACAAAGCATTCGCAAATTACGTGAATGGAAAGAACTGCAGAAAAAATAAATCTGCGCATAAGAAGGAACTTATGAATCAGAAAATCATCGCCCTCGCAATCGCATTTCTAAGTATTTTCAGTTCAAACTCATTCGCCACTGAAAAGCCTTTCGAATATCCGGTGCATATTTTGCCCGACAGCCCTAGTGAAGCCTATGGGCCTTTTTTACGTCATGCGCTTATGTCCGATGACATCACAGATATGCCAAGTTATGTCCAACAAGCACTGAATGTTGGGACTCGTAATTTGCAATGGTTGGATTTTTTAAATTCACGCCGTCCCGATCAGATTGCTCTGACAAAACCTGGCGATCTGCCTAGCCATCCGATCAATAAACCAAATGCCTATAGCCCACTTACTATTGAAAATGAGTTCAAAGTATTAAGTGCTGGCATTCCCGAAAGTATGCGCAAAATTATTTTTGAAAATGCCAGTTTTACCGACACTCTTTCAATCCCTGTTAAAGATTATATCGTTTGGGCAAAAAAAGTAGACAAACTTTATCAGATTGCGGTCCGATGGACCTCATTGGCACCTCATTTGGCAACTTACGCGCGCAACAAGGTCAATGATATCCGCGGTTACTATTTTTTGATGAAAGAATCAGACCTCGAAAAGAAATTAAAAAATTGGAACTCTTTGAGTATTGATGTTCAAAACCGCCTTAGAATTTATCTTGTCAATCTTTGCGAAAACTCGTCCATCAGCACTGCTCAATGCGATACAAACCTAAATTCTGCAATCACACAAAATGATGTCACGGGACACTTCGCAAAGTATGTGACCAAATCTAAAGCCATCTATAATCGCTATTTCAAAATTGCTGGGATACGCCGCGAACTTCAGTGGACATCACAGAATGCCAATTTAGCGGTGATTCCTTTTCGTCAAACAGACCCTGTGATTCAAAATTTTCTAGCTGTGAATATTGAAGACGAATGGAAATGGATGGGATGGCAGCTGAAACTTGATTTTCAATCTAATGCTCCGGTCCACGTTGAATTTAAGGCCGGCGTTGTGCCCCATGTAAATGGTATTGGTGGGGATACCATCGTTATGGATAAGAATGCTTCGTTGAATGAGTGGGATGTCCAGTGGACTATTCGTCACGAATTCGGGCACGTTCTAGGATTTCCAGATTGCTATGTTGAATTTTACGATAGCGCCGCTCAACAAATGGTGAACTATCAAATCGACGTGACTGACTTGATGTGTAGCCGCGCTGGCAAGCTTAAACAAAATCATTTTACTGAGATGAAATCTGCCTACTATAGATGAGCCCTTCAATAAAAAAAAGGTAGCTGTTATCACCAGCTACCTTCCTAATTTTAGAAAATGAACAATATTTATTTATTCAAATAGAACATGAAAGTTTCACGAGTGCCATTGAACTTGCCAAGGCAAGCTGGCTTCGTAATACTTGTCGTAATAAGCGATGCCTGATAGGTTGCTAACAATTTTGTATCAGATATTTTTTTAATCGCCAAACCACCGGTTTCAACAACACGACAATTTGTCCAACTATTTCCTACCTGAACACCTTCATAATGTTCTTGTCTTGTCGTCATGCTACCGCCCGAACCATCTGGAAGTGCATTGTATTTTTCAAAGAAGATCAAACCCTCTGGGCGAATCTCATCCACTTTTTCAAAATCAGCAGACGCTGTTGCTGACCAGTCCATATCAACTTTGGGAAGACATGCACTTGCATCACGAATACCTGAACGTTGATAATACTCAGCATAGCACTGTAATTGTGCAATCTTCTGAGCCTCGGTACCCGATGGCATTGCCGAACATAAAGTGCCACTGTTGGTTTTGGTTAACTCTGACCAATTGAAGGTATCTGTATCAACAACTGAAAATGAAGAACCTGATGAAATTACAGATGCCCATTTATTTGAACATGATACAGCCACCGAATTGCCATCTATCATTGTGGTTCCGGTGCAGGTGTTTGACTTCACTCCCGCTGTATTCGTGTTAGTTGAGCAGCTATTGATTTGTGACCAATCGCGAACATCTACTGGTTTATTTGTGCTGACGATAACGCAGCCGCCACCCAACTGAGCCTGGTAATCCCCGGAATTATCGGGACCACATACCCATGCGTTTGAATATGTAGTCGTAGTAGAAGTCACATCACTTGGTCCACACGATGGCATCAGGTCATGTTGTGCTCTTGCAGTGCTCATTTTCCATTTTCCAGCTGCGGTTCCCGTCAGTGTTGGTGAGCTAGATGCGGATAATATTTGATCAGTAAAAGTAACCGTGTTTGCAAAACTAAACACAGAGTCAGCACCTACGTTTGCAGAAAAATCAACACCAAGAGCCGTTTTAATAGCAGGTGTTAATCCAATTTTAGAACCGCAACCCGTGAATTTCGAAACGTCTTGCCATAACTGCAACCCAAAAACATCGGATGCATCTGCAGTCACTACACCTTTCCAAAGTTTAAAGTATACCGCTTGACCAGATGGCGGACCTTTACACTCGTTATCACTCGGATCACAAGGTCCCATTGCCCCTTTTGGTGGAGTGAAATCAATGGCACCGATCGTCCACGATCCCGTTGGATCAAAAACAGCAGAAGCCCTTGGTTTTGCCGTTGAAACTGAAGCCGCTACATTCGCCGCTGGAACAGTTACTTCACCAGCATTTGGATCGAACTGGATACTACCCAAGCTAGCTGCTGATTTGTAAGTTGCCGAACTTGAACTTTCACTGTTTCCATTTAAATCTTTTTTAGACGAATCTGAAATAATAAAATCTGCAACTTTAGTATCAGTTGCATCGACTAAGAAACAAGCCATCGGTTTGTTTTCTGCGCCCGTCACTGTAACTTTAAAACTACCGTCTGTACCAATATCACTTGTTCCTGATAAGATTGGTGATGTTGTTGTTGCGCAACTAACTTTATAATCTGTTAAAGTAACAGATTTAGAACTAACGAAATCTTCAACATTTGAGCTTGAATTATTACTGAGTCCTAAAACCCCTGAGACACTAAAACCTGCTGAGCCCGAAGCACCGCCGCCGCTATCTGAACAATTAGTGATTAAACCCGTCACTGCAATTATGGCAATTGTAAGGCATATTTTCCGATTCATAGCTGTCATAGAAATCCATTTCCTTTATTGTTGAACATACTTTTAAGAACTATTTATTGTGCAGCTCTCTATATGGGAACGGCAATATGTGACGAAAATTCATGGCTTACAGAGAGATTATTACAATTTGTAAAGAATCAAAATCAACTGGATTAACTACAAAATATGCTGGCACTTTGACCAGACTAACGTCAGCAATAAATGACGAAAATCCTTGGCCCCGATATGAGAATCAGGGCCAAGGATTTCATTTGCTAGCAACTTTAGAATTCTAGTATTTCTTTTGATAAGAATTTAAATTTTAAAAATAGATTTTTGCGATTCATATAGCTGTCTGCTGTGATCGCGAACATAGGCTCGAGAATGAGCATTGTCTTTAAGATTCCGGAGTACAAGTATCTACTACCATCGTTCATACACCCTTATTATAGCATGAACTTCCATTCACTCGCCAAGCACAGAGTGGTCTAGGTTATTACGCACATCTATAACCCATCTAAACTATTTAGAATTTGTGTAATTTACACGTCCCGCTATAAATAT
This sequence comes from Pseudobdellovibrionaceae bacterium, assembly GCA_031386315.1. Classification (GTDB taxonomy): domain Bacteria; phylum Bdellovibrionota; class Bdellovibrionia; order Bdellovibrionales; family Bdellovibrionaceae; genus JANNCH01. The sequence goes on along the minus strand of JANNCH010000581.1, from coordinate 1,516 downwards.
GTCGGCACCAAAGTGTTGCATTTTTACGTGATCTAAAGTCAGTTTTTCTTGCATGCTTGCAATGCGAAATGCTGAGGTCCACGAAATAGATCCACCAGATCCCATTAAAATGGGTGCTTGAAATAATAGCAATCGATCAATCAAATGCTCTCGTAAAAATGTGCCCGCCGTCATGGCCCCACCCTCGATCATCAAAGAGCGAATCCCGTGGGCATAAAGCCTATCTAGCAGAGCTGCTAAATCAAGCTCACCGTTGATAGTGGTTTTTACAAAACAAATTTGCGGCGGATTTTTTAAGCGCTCTGTAGTCTTATTGATTTCGTCTTTTTTTTGTTCAGCAATACACCAGAATATATTTTTAGAATTGTGATTTTTTGCAATATTCAAGTTTTCGTACTGAGGCAATAAATCACCTTCAGTATCTATGATTACAACTCTATTTTCTTTTTTAATTTTTGGGTGACGAATATTCAATGTCGGATTATCAAAACTGACTGTATTTTTACCAACCAAAACAGCATCGTAACACGAGCGTAAGTAATGAACATGCTCGCGTGATTCAGGACCTGTGATCCATTGGCTTTCGCCATTTTTGAGGGCCACTTGCCCATCTAGACTGCTGGCCATTTTAAGTGCCACAAAAACTTTCTTTTCACGAAAGTTCTTTAAAAAGATTTCGCACACTTGCTCGAGCTCTGCTTTGATTTCTTGATCTTGCCTTGGATCCGCTGAATAAAAGAGTTCAGCAGTTATTCCCGCATCTTTCAAAATCTGCGCACCTTGGCCGGCCACTAAAGGATTAGGGTCCACCAATCCGAAGGTGACTTTTTGAATGGGAAGCTTCGCCAGCATTTTAGCGCAGGAAGGGGTTTTACCCTCGTGGGCACAGGGCTCTAGGGTCACAATAATATGGGCATCTTTTAATTGTTCGTTTGTGAGGCCTTTAATCGCATTTACTTCGGCATGGGGGCCACCATAAATTTCATGGTATCCACTTTGTAAAAATTCGCCTTTTGCATCTAAAACAACACAACCCACCATAGGATTTGGACTCACGAATGAAGCCCCTTTACGGGCTTCACTCATTGCATGTTTCATCGCCTGTTCAGTGTTCCAAATTGTCGCCATTGACGACCTCCATTTGACGATAAAATTCGATAACTTTTGGGTCCACAATAATGGATCGAGGATTCCAACCGATTAAATGCAAACCTTCGGAGGTGCGCAAACGGCTTAAGGCCACATAGGCATGGCCGGGTTCCCACAAAGAACTCAGGTCACACCATAGATCATCTAGTGTGGCGCCCTGACTTTTATGAATCGTCGTGGCATAACCCAAAGTCAGCGGAAACTGTATCACCGATGCCATCAGTGTGCCTTCGGCATCTTGAATACTGAAACTGCTTTTTTCAACTTGAACTTCACGACCGTTGTCTTTGCGTACCATGATTTTATCAATATTAATTTCAGTGACTTCACCACGTCGTGACCAGTCTGAAAATTTCAATCAAAAAAA
>JANNCH010000267.1:0-11216 GCA_031386315.1 Pseudobdellovibrionaceae bacterium | reverse complement strand
TAGCCCCTAGCTCTACTGCGATTTCAATATCTTTCTTAAGCCCTGCAAATGTTTGCGTTGGCAGAGCAAAAAGAATATCAAAACTAAAATTAAGATTATGAGCTCGCAAAAGGTCCAGGGTTTCTAGAGTTTGTTTCGCATTATGCTCACGATGTACCATTTTCAACAGAGCATCATCAAATGTTTGAGCACCCACACTGAAGCGATTGAAACCGTGATCAAGGTAAATTTTGAGTTTTTCTTTGCTGACAGTCGCGGGATTGATTTCAATCGTAATTTCAGTATCGCGTCCAGTTGTGAAGCCATACTTTGCAAGCTCTTTGATGATGGCTACAATGGATTGTGCCTCGATCAGACTAGGAGTCCCGCCTCCAAAATACAAAGTGCTTAGCTCGGTTGCGGGATAGTATTTGTGCTTTTGGCGGATCTCTTCAAAGAGAACTTTGAGATAGTCTTGCGGAGGCATTATTTTAGATTGCTCATAGGTTGCGAAGTCACAATAAGTGCAACGCTGAATGCAGTATGGAATATGAACATAAACCCCGAACGCCATGGGAGCATTACTAGATTATGTCTAAGAAATTTCAACTAAAAAACGGCCTGAATGTGCTTTTACTCGAAAGTCATAAATCCCCCGTGGTCTCAGTTCAAATGTGGGTCAAAACAGGCAGTATTGACGAAAAAAAAGGCGAAGAAGGACTTAGTCATTTTATCGAACATTTGGTCTTCAAAGGGACCAAGCGTTTCAAAGTTGGCGAAATAGCATCTGTCGTTGAAGGTTCTGGCGGTGAACTCAATGCCTATACATCTTTTGATCAAACGGTTTTTTACGTCACAATTTCTAAGCAATTCACAGATGTTGCCCTCGACGTGATCAGCGAAATGATGGGTTTTCCAACATTTGACGCCAAAGAAATTGATAATGAACGTGAAGTTGTTATTGAAGAAATCAAGCGCGGCCAAGACAGTCCTCAAAGACAGTCCAGCCAACTTTTATTCTCAACAGTCTTCAAGAAAAGCGGCTATGCAAGACCTGTTATAGGATACGACAAAGTCGTTAGCACAGTTTCTGCAAAGAAAATTCGTGAATACTATCAGAGTCGCTACGTGCCAAAAAATATGTTTTTAGTGGTGGCTGGTGATTTTGAGACACCAGAAATGAAGAAAAAAATTACCGAGAGATTCGCGCAGTTCGTCGACTACAAGCTTCGACCAACAAAAAAAATAAAAGAACCCGCACAAAAATCCATTCGAATTGCTGCTGAAGAATCTACATTTGAACAAACGATGGGATATTTAACCTGGAGGATTCCAGGCGTAAAACACAAAGATATCCCGGCACTCGAAGTGTTCTCATTGATTTTAGGTCAGGGCGATTCTTCGCGACTGACAAAAGCTTTGCGCATTGAAAAGCCCCTCACAAATGGAGTGGGTTCATTCGCTTACAGCATGCAAGAAGAGGGACTCTTTTCGATTTCGTTCAACGCGCAGAAAGAAAATTTGGCACCAGCATTAGAGGTTTTACAGGTAGAACTTTTAAAAGCACTCAGTGAGGCGCCGACCAATGCAGAGTTACAAAAAGCATTTACGAATTTAGCCAGCCAAGAAATCTACAGTCTAGAAACAGTAGATAATATTGCACGAAAAGCGGGTAGTAATGAGTTCTACTACAAAGATCATGATCATTTTAAAACGTATTTAAAACAAATATATGCCTTGAAGCCTGAAGATATTTTAAAAGTGGCACGCAAGTATTTGGTTAAAGATGCATTTAGCTTTTCATTAACAAGCAATCAGAACAAAAAAACATCTGAGAAAATTCTAAAAGATTTTTCTAAAAAACTACAAAAAGCGATTGGACAAACAAAAGTCGCTAAAAAAACAAAGCTTGTAAAATTCACTGCAAAAAAATTTCCAGTCGGGAAAGCCACTTTAAAAGAACCACCAAAGACAGAAAAAATTATGCTGGACTCTGGTGCGACACTTTTGGTCCATGTTCAAAAAGACACTCCGTATGTTTCTGTTCGTGCAGCATTTATGGGTGGCGTGCGCATTGAACCTGCCGGTAAAGAAGGGCTGACGGAACTCTTTTCAAGAAACTGGCTTTCTGGCACAAAAAATTTCTCTGAAGAAAAAATGAATCTAATGATGGATGAAATGGCCGCTGGAGTCAGCGCATTTGGTGGGCGCAATTCGGTGGGTCTATCGATGGAGTGTCTCAGCCCATTTGAAGATCGTATGTACGATATATTTGCTGATGCTTTGCTTTATCCAGAGTTCCCGGCAGATATTTTGGAAAGAGAAAAGATTATATTACTAAATCAAATCAAGGCCCGCAACGACAACCCGTCACAAATCTGTATTCTTAATTTTATGAAGAAAATTTATGCGGGACACCCCTATGCAATCGACATGATTGGAACTGAAGAAAGCCTTGCTTCAATTAAAGCAAGTGACCTGCGTGACTACTACAAAAAAATTGCTCAGACAAAAAATCTTACTTTTTGTGTTGTGGGGGATGTGGACAAGAACAAGTGGGTCGAGCGATTAAACAAATTGACGACAGAAATGCCCAAGGGGGCAAAGCTGTTGCAAAAATTTTCTGTAGATAAAATCACGAAAGAATCCGAAGAAAAATTCACTCTTAAAAAAGAACAAACCCATATAGTCGTAGGCTACCGTGGGCTTACATTGACAGATCCAGATCGTTACACTCTAGAAATTATTCAATCGATCCTATCAGGACAAGGTGGACGCCTATTTTTAGAACTGCGCGATAAAAATTCTTTGGCTTACTCGGTATCACCGATCAGTATGGAAGGTATCGAATGTGGATATTTCGGTGGATATATTGGCTGCTCACCAGAAAAAACAGAAAAATCTATTCAAATGCTTAAAGAAGAATTCAAAAAATTAATGGACCATAAAATATCAGAAGAAGAACTCGTACGAGCCCAACGCTATTTGGTAGGCCGTCATGATATCGAATTACAGCGAAAAAGTAGTATCTGTAGTTCGCTATTGTTTGATGATATTTATGGCCTCGATTATCGCGAAAGTTTGCACGTTGCTGATAAATATTTTGCTGTGACGACTGAAGAGGTACAAAATCTGGCACGTCGAATATTTTCACAACCAGCGGTGATTAGCATTGTTGGTCCATAGGCTACTTTAGTCTAGTTGTCGCTCACTGGATTTATTGAATTTCGTGTTTTGCATGTTTGCGGGTAACCTAAAAATTCATATTTATGCATGTTTTATGCAGGGGATCCCATGAGCTTTAAAAATGCTGTTTCAGTGACGTTTGTTTTCTTTATCAGTGTCCAAGCTTTTGCATGGGGCAATGATGGACATAGTATTGTTGGATATATTGCCGAAAAAAACCTAACCCCTGCAGCTGAGGCAATGTTACAGGATATTATCGGCATGGAGCCCATGGCCTTAACTGCAACTTGGGCAGATCTTGTACGTAACGACGTAAGATTCAAAAAGTTCACGGCCTACCACTTTTATGAAATACCCGTTAACTTCACGGCAGCAAATATACCTGCTAATTTGGTGGCAGAAAAAGACGCACATACGGTTATTCTTCAGGGACCTGATAAAATTTTAAGCGATGCTACCCCACGACCAGAAAAAATTATTTGGTTACGTTATCTTATACATGTTGTTGGTGACGTTCATCAGCCACTGCATGTGGGGAATGGTATTGATATGGGCGGAAACCTCTGTCTTATTCGATGGCAAAAAACTGGAAGCAGTCGAGAAGAAGAAGCGAACTTACATTCTTTTTGGGATACCAAGCTTCCGTTTATAGTAGGTGAAGATTATAAAGTTAAAAATCCTGTGATGGCGAAAAATAATTCATACTTTGGATATACAGAAATAGCAGATCTTATTTTGAAAGAATATGGCTCTGAAATTTCAATGAGCTCGGCTAACAAAGCAAGCCAAGATGAATGGTATGAAGGTGCACGCGCTCTTCATGCCGTCGTATATCCAGACGCGAGGCCTACTAAAAATCCAGAGACTCGGCCTTATTGCCGTATTGTTGATAAACAAACGGGTAAAGTTGTGGACGGTAAATTTTCATCTCGCAAACTGCCTACCATATCGAAAACGTATTTAAATAAGGCCTTGCCTGTCGTAAAAAAACAATTATTGATAGCAGGGTACCGCTTGGCGGGGCTGCTGAACAGTATGGGTGAAAAGTATGTGCCTTCAAGTCCGCGTGGTAACAAAGAATTCAATATCTCAGATGTTATTTTGTTAAATAAAGATTTTCGTATGCCACAAAGTGAAACCGGTGTTCGATCTTTTCTTCAGACTGAGTTTCCCGATTGTGACCACGGCCATAACTAAGCGCACTCATGGGCGAAGGTCCTGAATATTAACGAAAGCGCAAAGTCCTGCCGATAAGTGTTATAGTTATAGGAAGGGCGTTGTCTCGAATTGAGACGCGAAAAAATATGAGTCATTTATTTGTTTCGCCGCAAGAATACTTTTCAGAAGCAGTTAAAAAAGGTCTTGAGCAACGACGCATCAAGACCTACCCATTCGTTGAATCTTACCTAGTAAATTTATTGCAGCACTATTTAGATGCGCGCAACTTATTTGAAAACGAAATCGACGAAGCCGGTAAAAGGCCTCCTCAAACTTTGGCAGAGATGCTATTGATTGCACATAACTCAGAGACCACTGTTAAGTTGGAACTATTAAAAAAGCTAGGCGACAAGTCACTTTATATTAGTGGATATTTTGGTGACTCTTTAAATCGAAAAATTGTTGATGTGGATTACTATGCCAATATGGGTGGAACTGCTTATGCTACCCTAGCGAATGCGACAAAAGAGGATACGCTGGTGAAGGTTTACGAGACCTTCTCAAGCCGTTTTATAGACTTTGTGGATGTTCTGACTGTTATAAGCCAAGCTTCATTGGTCAAAAGTAATGAGAGCATACTAAGACTTTATGATCGGTACATGCGCACAGGCTCGGATCTGGCGCGCGAGAAATTAATCGAAATGGGCGTGCTAACGCTGACACCCGAGCAAATGAAGTCCAGTCGTCAGTCATAATTAATCTTGGCCACCGCGCCGAAAGCCAGCATTTCAAAAGCGCTAGTCTATTAAAATAGACTAGATTCTTTTAGCTGTTTGTCAGAGACATACAATGTGTCTGTTTTCGTTCTTGCGTCTTGTATTTACAGCCTTATAATAATCTAAGAAAATATAGGTGCATATGTTTGGCTTGGGAATGTCAGAAATTATTTTTCTAGCGATTTTAGCTCTTGTGGTGATTGGTCCGAAACAATTGCCGGAAGTAGCCCGCACTTTAGGACGCTTTTTAAATGAGCTTCGACGTACTACAAGTGTTTTGACGGATGATCTTAAGTCTCACATGCGCTTTGACCCACTCGACATGAATAAGCCGCCGCAGGAACCTGTGGAAACAATCGCAGTAGAAAAAGTTAATAAGACTGAAGATTCAGAAAGCCCAGTGAATATAGAAAATTCTGAAAAGAAGGATCCATCATGATTATGGGTGATGATGTTGAAACTAAAAATCAGTCTCTTGTTGGTCATCTAACTGAGCTGCGCATCCGTGTTGTGCAATGTGGGTATATTCTGATCATCGCAACGGGGATATGCTACGGATTTAGTGAAAAAATATTTGATTTTATTCGTGGCCCGATCGCACCATATTTGCCAAATGGTGGACTTATCTATACAGGTCCACTCGATAAATTCATGGCCCACATAAAAATATCTTTTGTTTGTGGAATTATTATTTCATGCCCACTTTGGTTTTATCAAATTTGGAAATTTATTGCCCCAGGTCTTTATGCAAAAGAGCGTAAGTATGCCGTCGGCATCACGACCGCTGCTTCTATTTTATTTTTATTAGGATCTTCATTTGCATACTTTATTGTTCTACCGATGGCGTTTAAATTTCTTATGCATTATGGTGGCGACATAGATAAGCCAATGATTTCAATTGACCAATACCTAGGTTTTTTTAATCAAATGTGTCTGATGTTCGGCGTAGCATTCGAAATGCCTCTTGTCTTAATTGTAATGGGTATGTTTGGCGTTGTAAGCCACGCTTTTCTGAAAGAAAAACGTCGCTACGCTATCATGGTACTTGCGGTTATAAGCGCAGTAATAACACCACCAGATCTTTTAAGTATGGTAATGATGCTTATACCGATGGTTCTGCTGTACGAAATTGCAGTGGTTTTTGTCGGAATTTTCGAGCGCAAGCGTATTGCTGCAGCTCAAAATAATATTGAATAGAAATTTTCTAAATTATACATTACGACATATAAAGCTGAGCTGACGGCCAGCTTTTTCTTTGTCACGCCGATGTGAATGAAAATCTAAATTTGAAAATGTATCCAATTGCAAGCCATAGACATTATCGAAGGGTATGCCAGCCTGGATAAGTTGTTCCTTGGCAATCTGATTAAGGTCTACAAGGGCTTTCTCGGCGGAGATATTTTCATAATACATATCATTTGTGCCAGCGGCGGCATGTCCGATACTTGAAAGTATTGTATCACGAACATCAAAACTAACTTCAAAACTAGATTTTTGAATGTGCGGGCCTATGATGACGTGAACCTCTTGATTGGGTGCACCGAGCGCATGCATGCGTGCAATTGATTTTGAAATAATACGATTTGCAACACCACGCCAACCTGCATGAATACCCACGATTAAGTCAGTAGCAGGATGAATCATAAACAAAGGAATGCAGTCTGCAGAAGAAATACAGAGTCCTAAATTTGCAGCGCGTGTGTAGTGAGCATCGGCAATTTGTTGATAATCGAGTACAGAATTTTCAGACTCTACAATCACATCGCTGTGAATTTGTTTGATACGAGTAAACTCGATACTGGGATATGCAGCTTTGATGTTTTCGAAATTAGCAAGTTTTCCACCCATCAAAAGTGTGTGGTGGGGTGTTTTGATCTCGAACCCTAGGTTTGTCTGTTCAATGTTCACAGCAATCCCCAGGATTTTATTTTTGTTGCATCAGCGGAAGGCCAACCCACCTTAAAAAACATTTCTTTTTGAGTTGTCGGATGAATAAAACCCAACTCAGCTGCGTGAAGCAAAAATCTATCTAAAGTTTTCAAGCTCTCTTGGGTCGACTTGGCCTCTGCTTTTTTTATTTTTTTATCTGCGCCATAAAGGTTGTCACCAGCTATAGTGAGCCCACTTTCGGAAAGATGAACTCGAATCTGATGAGTGCGTCCAGTTTCTAATTTTAATCTTAAATAACTGAGTCCGCTTTTACGCGCTAGAACCTCATAGCGAGTAACCGCCCACTTGCCAGCTTCGGGTGCAGCCAGTGGATCTACAATTATTTTATTATCCGATCCATATACCGAAGCATATCTTTTGCGATCAGTATGGTGACGAGCTAAGAAACTTTGCAGAGTACCTGAAAGGTTTCGAGCAGTTCCTAAGCAGACTGCATAGTATATTCTATGGGTAGTTCGATCTTTAAATTGTTGCGTGAGAGATTCATGAGCTCGGTCATTCTTTGCAACTACCAGTATGCCACTGGTTTCTTTATCTAAGCGGTGAACGATGCCTGGACGCTCTTCGCCGAACTTCATTGATAGATCTTTAGTATGTGCTAGCAAAGCATTTACTAATGTATCTTGAGCGTGGCCGGCCGCCGGGTGTACGACAAGTCCAGAGGGCTTGTTTACAACAATCACATCTGAATCTTCAAATAGAACATCTAACTTAAGTTCGTAAGGCACAAGATCTGTTGCCTCGGGCGTCGGTAGTTGAATTTCGATATAGTCGTTCGCTTTTATGATATGAGAAGACTTAACGATCTTGCCATTCACAGACACTAATTTCGCATCGATAAGATGGGAAGCCCGAGAACGGGTGTTGATTTCAAGATGCGTTGCGAGGGCTTTGTCGAGACGCATGTCGATCATCTCTGGCAAAGCGTGAAGAGAAATTTGTTTCATTTGAAATCAGCTTTTAGGCTGCTCTTTGAGAAGTTTCATATAAGAGTCGGCGACTTTTTTATCATCTAAATGCAGAGCCCTAGCAATTTGAATTACATAACCGCGAATAAAAACCGGAGCTGGTAGGCTTTTATTGTCCATGGCCTCGATCGCCTTAATATAATACGAATTAATTTTTGTAATTTCATTCATTTTTGGAACAGGAATATTTTTATATTCGCGAACTTTCTTGATGAAATCACCGTTCCAAATATCCTGAGCAACGATTTCTTTTTCAAAAGAGTCATCTTTTTTATAAACGACCTTTTTTTCTTCGACTTTTACTTCAGGAAAGAACTGACGGCTGGCATCTAAAATGGATGCGTAGGTAAGTTCGTTTAACGAAGCACGGCCGCCTAATAGCCTTTGGTCATATATTGTTCTTAAGTTTTTATTGCCCAGGACAGAATAGGCCTCTTCGATCATCACTAAAAGTTCGCGGGCTTCAAGTTCAGAAAAAATAGTATAGATGGCTGGGTTCTCACCGGAATAGGTGAATTTGGCTTTCTCGTAAGCCTTGGTGACTTCGTTCTGAGCCGCATTGGAGTTTAACTCCAGAATTTCATAATAGTTACTTTTACTGACTGCTTGCATGCACCTATTATACTACGGCTCGGAGTTCCTTAGGATCAATAAGATGTTTGCATGTTTCTAAAAATTGTCCTGCCAGTGGAGTGAAAGGCTGAGCTAGTAAGACGGACTCGCGCATGCTCACTGACTGCCACACCGCATTGTCGAAATCTAAGTGCCCCAGATAATCAATACTAAGGTCGTAGTACTTGTTGCAGACACTTTTCATTGAGTGTCCCAAATTTTGATTGGCTGAACTACGCGAAGAATTAATTAAAAGGCGAACGGGATTTTTCATGATTTTTTCAAAACTCTTCAAATGAACGCCCGGCTGATCTTTTAAATAACTGCGAAAAGAAAATGATTTGCCTAAAGTTCTTTGGCGGTGCTGGCGTAGTGCCTGGATCATGTTGTCATAGCAAGCGATAGATGCGTCCTCTTTCAAGGCGTGACATACATAAGACTCAATAAAGCGATATGATTTTTCTATGCTTGTAGGCTCTGGTGAACTCACCAGTAGCTTTTCATCTGCGTGATTGAATAGTTCTAAGTGACACTCTTGAGCGCCCGCACCGAGGTCGACAATGACGTAGCCGGCTTTCAGTTTACGAATTTCACCAATAAGACTAGTGATCTGAGCCATTGTAAAATCAGTTGAAGACCAAGAATCCCAAAAGCCTTGAACGTATGACAGGCGCGGAAAGTTCGTCGGCAATACAACGTCCGCTAGTGACTTTGAGCCGTCAAAAAAATTACGAATGCTTGTGTGAGCGGGATCTAAACCTAAAGCCGTGTGAACGTTGGCTCCACTCAAATCAAGATCAACTATCACAACCGAATGTCCAAGTTTGGCAAGCGTAATGCCCATGCTCGAGCTGACGAAAGTTTTTCCAACGCCACCTTTACCAGAAGCTACCACCCACATTTTAGAATCAAAATTGGCAGCGCTCTCTTTAAATTTTAAAATCGGAGTTTCTTGAACTTCGCTGGCAACTTCTGATGATGTTTCGACGATGACTCTGTCCATGGAGCACCTTTTTTAAGTAAGTGGCTTGATTAAAATTCCTCGCTTACTTTCTTCGGCTTCTGAAGCGCGAATATAAAGGGGGACAAACGAATTCCAGTCTAAAGTTTTATTCAGCTGAGCGTATTGTTCGGCAACGATTCCCAGAGTAGAGGCACGTGGATAATCGAGTGGATCATGGGGTCGATGCAATTTTTTTAAAAGATCGGCAGAAAAGTACTCATTGTAGTCTAGGTAACCATCACCAACGACGCTAACATCATGTTTTACAAAATCGTTGAGATCACGAACAGATACAGCGGTTGGTCCAGAGTTTTTGTCTGTAGTGAAGAGGGGGATAGGACCTTGTATATCGAGTAAACCAAAGTAAACCATATTTTTATAAGCATTGATGATCGATAGCACGGGCCGCGACCTGTCTGTTACTTGTGCTGCTAACAATGTGAGACTGTCCACGGTTACAAGAGGTTTGTGAAAACTGTAGGCAAAACTTTTTGCAGTGTTGGCAGCCACGCGAATACCTGTGAAGCTACCTGGACCTTGCCCGGTGGCAAAGATATCAATTTCTGAAAGTTTTAGCGCAGCTTTTTTTAGAACGTTTTCGGTAAAAACACTGATGACTTCGCTGTGGGTTTTTTGTCGTAACGAAGATTCTTCGGCGACGACGTGGCCATCAATAATGACGGCCACTCCGGCTAACTGTGTGCTTGTTTCAAAGGCTAGAACTATCATAGCCCAAATAGGCGTGTGAAATCATTGAACAGGGCGAATACCATGAGACCCATCAATAGTGCTAGGCCCACTTGTTGCGCCATTTCCATTTTCTTAAGGCTCACGGGTGCACCCTTAACGACTTCGATCACGTAAAATAAAAGGTGACCACCATCCAAGACAGGAATCGGTAACAAGTTGAGTACAAATAAATTGACCGAAATAATAGCCATCATCTGCATGAATTGGCTCATGCCCATTTTAAAAGTTTCACTTGCGGCCTGGCCGATCGAAATGACTCCGCCGATATGTTTGGGTGATATTTTACTTTCAAACAATCGAACAAAGCTAAGAACCGTCATGACAGAAAAGTCCCACGTACGTGCGATTCCCTTAATAAAACCTTCGCCGATATTCGCAGCTTTCACAATAATCACATCTGCATCAGCAATATTTGCAAAAGGAATAATTCCGATGGTGTAGCGCTTTTCTTCGCTGCCAAACTGAGTTGTTTGTGAGCTCATTTGCGGCACAATGCTTAAATTCAAAACACGATTTTCACGATTTACAGAAACACTGACAGGATTTTTGCCGTCATAGGATTTGATGTTGTTAATAACGTCTTCCCACTCGTTCACGGGCTTATTGTTAATTGAAATCAAGCGATCATTGGCTTGCAGACCTGCATCTTGTGCAGGTGATTTTTCAACCACGCGAGCCAAGTATAGATCTGATGCTTCGATCCCCAATGACCCAAGTGCGTACGAGCGAATTGATTTTGTAGGTGCTAGTGTAACCGTGAAAGACTTAGGCTCTTTCTCAGAATCGCGCAAACCGCTCACTTCCAATGTCAGTGTTTCTGTAAATCGTGAAAAT
>JANNCH010000265.1:0-2796 GCA_031386315.1 Pseudobdellovibrionaceae bacterium | reverse complement strand
CGCTCCGACCGTGCACATAAATCCTATTTTTCTTATGCCTTTTAATTGGTATACTATGTTTATTAAAGAATAATAAATATCCTTATGAATCCTGAAAAACACCCTCTTCATCTCAAAACTCCCGATCTTCAAAAAACAGAGGAAATTCAAGATTCAGTAGAACGACAAGAGCGTCTTAACAAGCGGACTCTTGAAAACGCTCGAGAAATCGAACAAGAAACGGGCGAACCTATAGATCCAGAATTTTTTGATATTAAGATTCCTAATGACCCTACCGAAAGAATCAATGTGTTTATGAATAGAATAGAAAAAATATTTCTTAATCCTGATGAGCGAGTACGAACTCGTAACCTTAGACTCCTCAAACCATATATTTATGATGAATTCATAATCAAACCAGAAGAAGTTCCAGAATCATATTTCCAATTGCAACAACAAGTTGCACGAGAACAAGGAATAGAAGCACAACATATTCCAGAAGACATGAGAAGACAGATGATCGAGACAGTTATACAAGATCAAAAACATTCACTTGATAACTGGACGGACTATCTTTCAAGCGAAGATGCTGTCTACCCGACTTGGTTTAAGTATTTTGTATTTAAAAATATTACAAAACTTTCTCAGTTCGACAAATCACTTGGCAAATTTAAAGACAGAACAGATACAACGGTCGCTCCATACCCTGATGTGTACAGAGAGCCGTTGGCACAAATCTGTGATGTATATGAAAAAGTAGCCGAGGATAATAAAATCCTTAAAACGGATCCTGAAATCCAGAGAGAATTTTCAAAAAGTTTTCCCAAACTCTATGCTGAACTTATTACAAAGTCTCTCGCTGCTTCAATGGAAGGGCGAGAAGAAATTAAAGGTGAATGGATTAAATATGCACAAGGCAATACTGCTGATGCTGACAAGCTGTATAAATCGCTTGAAGGAAAGGGAACAGGTTGGTGCACAGCTGGGAAGTCTACATCAGATACACAAATCCAATCAGGAGACTTCTATGTCTATTACACATACAACCAGCAAGGCGAACCGACACAACCTCGAATTGCAATTCGTATGAATGGTCAGAATAAAATCGGTGAAGTGAGAGGTGTGTTGCAACATCAAGCTCTTGAGCCTCAGATGAATGAGATACTTGAAGATAAGTTAAGTGAATTTGGTCCTGAAGCTGATACCTATAAAAAGAAAAGTGAAGACATGAGACAGATGACTGAGATTGAAAAGAAAACAAAAACTAATACACTACTTTCAAAAGAAGAACTTGAGTTTCTTTATGAAATCAACTCCACAATCGAAGGATTTGGATATCAAAAAGACCCCCGTGTTGAAGAAATACGAAGTCAAAGAAACAAAATAGAGGACGCACTTATAATTTTTGAATGTACCAGAGAACAAATTGCAACATCTAAGGATGAAGTAAGTGAAAACACAAAAGCATACATCGGTTCTCTCTATGCAAATATCTTCAAAGAACTCCCAGATACTATTGAGCACGTGCACACATCATTTCCAGAAGGAAAAGTATATATAAAAGAAATTGAGATTCCTCAAGAAGAAAAAACACCTGAGCAATATGAACAAGAAATAACTGCACAGGGAATGAAAATCGGAGATTATGGGAAAGATGTTCTCAGGGGAGCAAATCTCAAAGAAGGTCTGGGGCAGAAAATAAAACTTGTTATACCAACAGTTGCATCTCTTGGATTTTCAAATGGAGCAACAAGACAACAAATTCAAGACAGAGCTAAAGAACTTGGAATTGCAAGCGAACTCCTTCCTGCACTTACGGGAATAGAACTTCGAAAACAATACACAAATCAGCCCTTAGGAGAATATATTTTAATTGATATGGAAACAATTCTCGACCGTAGCGCTGACCCGCACGTGTTCGATGTCAGTCGGGATTCTGACGCTCTGTGGCTGGATGCCAGCAATGGCAAGGCAGGCCGCAGGTGGGATGGCCGCAGTCGGTGGGCTTTTCGAGCAAGTTAGAACTTAATACTTGTCATTCAACTCTTGCGCTTAGATACTTAGAATTTTGTTCTTAAAAATTTTCGATATACTATCTAGTGGTAGTAGGTGAATATGCAGACGATTAAGGTTTTTTGCTACCGAATCCAGTATCTATATATTGAGAATATTTCAGATAAAAGTTTGAAATAGAGTGGTATATACAGAAACTTCAAAAAAAGAAGATACTTGGTACACATAGTTAAAGTATTATAGATACTGAATAAAATTCAACTTCGAGATTATTTAAAAACTTCAAGTGGTGGTGGTCAAGATGACTATGTGTACAAATTCTCGACCGTAACGCTAACCCGAACGTGTTCAATGTCAATCGGAATTCTGACGATCTGTGGCTGAATGCCAACAATGGCAAGGCAGACAACAAGTGGAATGGCAACAATCGGTGGGCTTTTCTCGCAACTCTCTTTATTTCTCTCCGCCAGCTGGCGGAGAGTTTTGCTTTGTGATTTGTCCACTCCATCCACCAAGCATCTTTCCTATTTCTTCAAGCTTGATGGAGAGTTGAATATATTTCTTATCTTCAAGGGATTTTGTTTCCCATAAAACCATGAGAAGAATCTTGAGAGTGTCTAATTTTCGAATTGAGAATTGGATCCACGGGAGCTTTGTTTCTTTGGGTATTATGCCGTATTTTTGATGAGAAATGCTAAAAACTAAAACCTCACAAAATGTGAGGTTTTAGCAAGCTTGCTGTCTACTGAATGCTGACAGGAGGATGGTTACCCAATCTCCGCAAGCTTTATATATATATAGTCT
>JANNCH010000138.1:0-2382 GCA_031386315.1 Pseudobdellovibrionaceae bacterium | reverse complement strand
GGTGTGGTCAGTCTTAAAAAGATGCCTGTGGACCAGTTCCCAGATGTGACATTCCCAATCGTCGCGGTGGTGGTGACGTATCCAGGGGCCTCGCCTTTGGATTTAGAAAAGCAAGTTTCAAAAATTATTGAAGATGAACTTGGTAGTTTGGCGGGTTTGAAAACAATTTCATCAAATAACTTAGAGTCCATTGCTCAGATTATTTTGGAATTTAAATTGGGCACAGATATTAAAGATGCCGAACAACAAATTCGAAATCGTATTGGTAATATTCGTGCGGATCTACCGAACGATATTCAAGAACCTGTGATTCGACGTTTTGACCCTGCCGATCAGCCAGTTATTATTTTATCGATTGTTTCTAACTTAGATCCGGGCAAGGCCTATGATATTGCCAATGAAACAATCAAACCACAGTTTGAACGTCTGGGCGGCGTAGGGCAGGTAGATATTATCGGGGGACGCAAAACAGAAGTGCGCGTTCTGATCGATAAAAATAAATTGCAAGATCGCAAAATTTCAATGTTGCAAGTCGCAAATCGTATCACCGAGACCTCAAAAGATATTCCCATTGGTAAAGTAGAAAATAAAGCTACTGAAAACGTAATGCGTACGAATGGTGAATTCAAAAGTATCGACGATATTAGTAAAGTGAATGTGAATTTCATTGGCTCTGACAATCCAGTCAGAATTGAAGATATTGGTCGCGTTGTAATGGGGCTTGAAGATGAAAAGACCCGAGGCAGTGTTGGTGGTAAAAAAACGTTGCTGATGCAGGTTTACAAGCAGTCGGGCTCAAATACTGTGGCTGTGACTGATGCAGTGAAGGCGAATTTAGAAAAAATCAACGCTTACCTAAAAGAGAAAAATATTGATTCGAATGTTCAAGTTGTGCGTGACTTAGCTCGTCCAATTCGTGCCAACGTGCAAGATGTGAAAGAAAGTATTCTGATTGGTATCGTACTTTGTATCTTGGTTGTTTTCTTTTTCTTAGGATCTGCACGTTCGACGTTTATCACAGCCATGGCATTGCCGAATTCACTATTGGGTGGATTCATCATCATGTACGCGATGGGTTTCAGTATCAACATCATGACATTGCTAGCGCTGTCCTTGGCGGTGGGGTTGTTGATCGATGATGCCATTGTTGTTCGAGAGAATATCTTCCGTCATATGGAAATGGGAAAAAAACCGAAGGATGCAGCTTTAGAGGGGACCAAAGAGGTTTCTCAGGCCGTTGTGGCTACCACACTTGTGGTTATCGCAGTATTTGGTCCGATTTCATTTTTAGATGGTATCGTTGGACAGTTCTTTCGGCAATTCGGTTTGACTGTCGTTTTTACGATGCTTATTTCATTGTTTGATGCCTTCACGGTGGCACCCATGCTTTCTGCTTATATGGCGACACCGAATGATCATGAAAAGGGCAATGGACCCGTTGGTCGTTTGTTGAAAGCCTTTGATAATTTTCAAACGAAGCTTGAAAATGTATATGAGCGCATTCTAAAAGCCACCATCCATAATCCAAAAACAGTTCTTTCTGGTGCCGTTGTTGTGTTTGTTTTGTGTATGTCTTTGGTTGCATTCATTCCGAAAACATTCTTGCCGAACAATGATAATGGTGAATTCCAAGTCAGTGTCGAGACTGCCATCGGTAGTTCGTTGGATGGAACGGCTGCGGTTACCACGCAAATTGAAGCGGCTTTATAAGATGAAAAGTACATTGATATGCTGCTCACGCGTGTGGGAAGCAATACAAATGAAGCCAACAAGGGCTCTGTGTATGTTCGCTTAGTGGATCGTAAAAAACGAACAATGAACACGACTCAAGCCAAAACTACGGTGCGTGAATTGCTCGCGAAAATAAAAATTAATGGCAAAGTTGAAGTGGGTGATATTGATATCGCCAATAGTGGGCAGAAGCCTTTGAATTTCAATTTGACGGGTGATGATTTAAAAGTTTTGAGCGAGTACGCAGATAAACTTAAAGTTCGCTTTTCGCAGATTCCGGGCCTTGTGGATGTGGATACGAACTTCCGTGCAGGAAAGCCTGAATACCATGTGATTTTCGATCGTAATAAATCGGAATCGCTAGGTGTTTCTACGACAACTGCTGGGACTGAATTGCGATTCCGTACTGAAGGCAGTGAAGCTGCAACTTACCGCGAAAATGGAATTGATTACAAAATCCGCGTGCGCTTCGAAGACGGTGCCCGTGATTTACGTGAGCAATTTGCGACGACATTAGTACCTAATGCCAATAACAATATGATCCCTTTGAGTCGTGTGGCAAAAGGCGAGCAGACTACGGGGTATTCACAAATCAACCGTCAGAATAAAAATCGTTTTATCCAAATCGCTGGTAACTTAGGGCCTAAGGGT
>JANNCH010000136.1:0-2028 GCA_031386315.1 Pseudobdellovibrionaceae bacterium | reverse complement strand
TCTTGCTCCGGTTCTTGTGGGTTTCGTAATGGGACCTCAAGCCTTGGCAGGTATGCTTGCCGGTGGTTTGGCAGTGGGTGCAACATTGTCTCTATACATGGCGAACGCCGGTGGTATCTGGGATAACGCTAAAAAATTCATCGAAAAAGGTGGATTACCAGGTCATCCAAAAGGTTCAGACGCCCACAAAGCGGCTGTTGTTGGTGACACTGTCGGTGACCCATTCAAAGATACATCAGGCCCTGGTATCGCGATCCTTATTAAAGTTATGTCAGTTGTGTCTTTGTTAATCGCACAATTGATCGCTACTATTGGCTGATCCCGCTACGGCGGGTCTTGGGGAGGCATGAGGCTCCTTTGTCACTTGCAGTGTAAAGTTGAAATAGCTTCTGCAAGTCTGAACAATACTTAAAGTATTTCATGAAGCCCTTGTTGCAAGACAGGGGCTTTTTTTTGGTGAAACTAAGTTCTCCGGACCAGGAAGGTCCGGAGAAAGGCAGTCCATGGATGGCAAGACCTACAAATTATACTGAGCACAGCTGTTAGAAAAAGATGACTCTGCCTTCGAGTACACATAGCATTTCACAATGACTAAAAGTGACGGCGAAAAACATTATAAAGACAGTCATTTCATTGCTGTGATGGATGCGCTTCAAGCTGAGGCCAATATTCATCCCCATGTGGACCTCAATAGTTTTTTTAAAATTATGGGTTCTGAAGGTCATGCTGTATTGTTAATATTTTTAACAATGCCCTATATGCAACCCATTCCGATACCAGGTTTGTCGACACCTTTCGGAGTCCTTATTTCTATTGTTTCAGTTTTTTTATTCTTAGATAGGCCAGCCTATTTGCCCAAGCGTTTTCATCACCACAAACTATCTTCAGAAATGGTAAAAAAAGTAACTGAGTTTGCTGAGAAAGTTTGGGCCCGTATCCATCGTCGCATTTATGCTCGGTGGGACGTGGTTTTCACTTCTATTTTTTTTCGTATTTTGACGTTACTGGTGATGGTGACCTGCGGACTTTTGCTGGCTTTGCCATTGCCCATTCCGTTTAGCAACACCGTTCCCGCCATCGTGATTATGCTGAATTCATTGGGGCAGATGGAAAAGGATGGCCTTTTTGTGGCCCTGAGCTACGTCGCATGTTTATTTTGTTTCGCATTTTTTGTAGGCTTGAGTATGGGGACCGCAAATATATTTTCTTATTTCAGTTAAATTTAACAAACGGGAGTATCTATGAAATGGATTTCAGTATTGACCTTAATTTTATCTTTTCACGCAACTTCATTCGCAAAAAGCGAAAAAAAAGCAGGTGCCTGTGAAAAAGATGTAGCTACACTTTGTGCGGGCGTAGAGCCGGGCGAAGGTAAAATCGCAAAATGTTTGCGCGAAAATAAAGAAAAAGTATCAACCGAATGCAAGGCTGAATGGGAACACGCAAAAGCGGCCTTCAAAGAATTAAAAGAAGTCTGCCACGAAGACTATCAAAAATACTGCGAAGATGTAAAACCAGGTCGTGGTGCTGTTTTAAAATGCATGCGTAAAAACAAAGAAAAACTTTCAGAGGCTTGCAAAGCTGAATTCAAAGAACTGAAAGAAAAACGCAAAGCTCGCAAGGGCGCATAGGCATTTTTGAGTAAAAGTCAGCTCTAGGCTTAGATTTTAGCGCTGACTTTTGCTAGACCTTTTGGCGAACCACAGTATGTATTTTGTTAGGTTATCCGATCAATAATTTGACTCCATAGCTAATACGCCAATTTTGACATATTTAACTGACCAATTTCTGTACGCTGCCTAGAGAATTTTCAGGCTCAATTGGCTAGCCTGTATAACTAACTAAGTATTTGATAATATCGACTTCTTCGAGGTCATAGCTTTGCTTGCTCCACGCAAGAAGGAGATATTATGTCGTTCAATTTAAAACTACCAATGTCTATTCTAAGTGTGGGTTTTATCGCTGCGTGTTCAAATAGCGGCGGCGGTAATGGCAATGAAAACGGCAATCAGCCACCAAATCTGAATG
>JANNCH010000558.1:0-1766 GCA_031386315.1 Pseudobdellovibrionaceae bacterium | reverse complement strand
TTATCGGCATAAAATGCATAGGCATCCGTAGCAGGGTCATGAAAGCGCACAAGGTTTCCACTAAAGGCTCTGAGCAATGAATAAACATTGTTGGGGTTGTTAATATTGAAGGCGGGGTGAGCGCAGAGCGCTTTGACCTCTTCGAGTGTGCCTGGTCGAATCGACAGAGCCTGGGCCGTGAACCATTTATTAATAACTAGGGTGTCACTTTTCCAGTCTTCGTAGAAACTATTAAAACAAGTTGTGCGTTCTGGGATGTCGCTGCTAGCTAGCAAATTCATGGCGCTCATTCGGTCTGTCATATTGTTGGCAGTTTTATATTGAGCAATGATGAGATTCCAAATCTCGGGTTCGTTGAGTTCCATCAAATAAGAAAGCGCTGTGGTTTTCAGTAGGCGGTGTTTGCTATCGTCTTGTGTGTGTGAATTTTTATAAATATTTAACAGGGCTGCGCGGTTTTCGCGAGCCACAGCGAGGCGTAAAGCCGTGCGTGCTTGAAAGAAGGCCTCTGCATCTAGAATGCTTTCTTGTTGTGCAATAATAGCATAACCCGGAAGCTGCAACATCTTTGCTTTAAAGGCAGGATCTAAAGTCTGATCTTGTATCACAACACTCAAGGCGCGTACTAGTTTGCTATCAACAATAGGTTTTTCACCCTTGCGAATTTGTGCGATCAGCTGAGAGAGATTTTTCAGAGACATTTTCTGAGCAGCTTCACGTCGATTGAATGAGTCCTTGTCCTTTTCCATTAAGAAATAATAGCTCTCGTCTTCGGTTTGCCATTTTAGCTGAATGGGTGCCGAGAATTCTCGCAAAATAGAAAGATATGGCTTTTCTTTTAAGTCACTGAAAACAAAGTCTTGATGTTTTTCGGTGAGCTCAATTAAATATTTACCATCCGTATTTTTGCTGACTTTTGCGTTATTGATTGGAAGCTCTTGCCCTTGATTGTCCATCAGCCCCATCATCAGAGGGATATGAAATGGTTTCTTTTCATTTTGGTTGGGCGTCGATGCGCAGCTCTGGGTCAGGCTAATTGTGTATTCGCTCTTGCTTGAATCAAAATTTTCTTTCACTTCGACCAGTGGTGTTCCGGCTTGATTATACCAAAGTTTGAACTGGTCAAAGTTCTTGCCATTGGTATCGGAAATAGCGGCGGCAAAGTCTTCGGTCCTAACGGCTTGTCCATCATGGCGACGGAAGTATTCATCCATCCCTTTGCGAAAGCCTTTACGACCCACAATATTTTGCATCATGCGAATCAGCTCAGAACCCTTTTCGTAAATAGTCATGGTAAAGAAATTGTCCACTGACATGCAGGATTCTGGACGTACGGGGTGTGCATTAGGTCCAGCATCTTCAGCAAATTGTCCTGCACGCAAGCCGTCCACGTCATCGATGCGCTGGACTCCACGATCCATCATATCGGCTGAAAATTCTTGATCCCGAAAAACTGTTAAGCCTTCTTTTAAAGAAAGTTGAAACCAATCACGTAGGGTGACTCGGTTGCCACTCCAATTATGAAAGTATTCATGGGCAACAACAGCTTCGATGGCTTGAAAGTCATCATCAGTGGCAGAATTCTTATCTGCTAGTACTAAGCGTGAGTTGAAAATATTGAGACCTTTGTTTTCCATGGCCCCAGCGTTGAAATCATCGATAGCGACAATCATATAATCATTGAGATCGTACTCGAGACCGAAGGTATCTTCGTCCCACTTCATAGATTTCTTAAGGGATTCCATTGCGTGCCAGCAGCGATCTTG
>JANNCH010000052.1:0-1817 GCA_031386315.1 Pseudobdellovibrionaceae bacterium | reverse complement strand
GGACTCCGGCGGCTTCGATATGTTCGACGACTCCACCGATCACGGACCAGTCTTGACCACGGATCAGATCCACATCTACCTCAAGGGCACCTGTTAAAAATTGATCCATTAAACAAGGTTTGTCAGGGGCAATAAAATCTTTGTGTCGTTCAAAGTAAGAAAGTAGCTCATCATGACTTTCAATGACTTCCATACGACGTCCACCCAGGACATAACTAGGTCGGCAGATCATGGGATAGCCCACGAGAGGTTCGTATTTCAAAGCCTCTTCAAGTGATCCAGCCATACCAGATTTTGGAATTGCGAAATCGAGTTCTTTGCAAATCTTAGTAAAAAGACCACGGTCCTCAGCTAAATCAATTGTCTCAAGTGATGAGCCCAAAAGGTGATAACCATTTTTTACCAAATCATGGGCCACGCTAATGGGGGTTTGACCACCTAATTGCGCAACAAATCCCATGGGTTTCACGAAACGCATGACTTCTGTTAAACTTTCGACAGTGAGAGGTTCGAAAAATAAAACATCAGAAGTATCATAGTCTGTTGATACGGTTTCTGGATTTGAATTCACCATAACAACTTTGTGCTTAGCCTTTTGAAAAGCCTTCACACCACGCACGCAGCTGTAGTCAAACTCAATACCCTGGCCAATTCTATTGGGGCCACTGCCGATGATAACCACTGCTTTATCCACATTCACAGAACTGGATTGAGACGGCCAGTAACTAGAATAAAAGTACGGAGTCGAAGATTCAAATTCACCAGCGCATGTATCTACTTGCAAATATTTTGGCAGGATCCGATGTTTTTCACGCAGAGATCGGATGTCTGCCTCTGAGCGTTGAACAAGAACAGCTAGGCGAGCATCGGTGAAGCCTTTGCGTTTACCTTCAAGCAATAGCTTGGCATTGTCAGACGCGAATTCTTCGGAAAACTTAGTCTCAAAGCGAATGATCGAATCTATTTGCTCTAAAAAATAAGAATTGATCTGCGTAAGTCCTTCGATGTCTTCTACAGTTTTGCCTTCGCGAAATGCCTGAAAGATGTGGAAAATACGCTGACTATTTGGATAAGAAATGCGATCAATCAATAAGCTCACTTCAGGAATCGCTTGCGCATTGAATTCAAGCGAAGCCAAAGCTTTCATCATTGATTCTTGCAGTGTACGACCGATTCCCATGACTTCGCCTACACTTTTCATCTGAGTTGTCAGGGTGTCTTTTGCACCTTGAAACTTTTCAAAAGCAAAACGAGGAATTTTTGTAACCACATAATCCAGAGCAGGCTCGTAACAAGATGGGGTCACCTTGGTGATATCATTTTTGATTTCATCTAAAGTATATCCGATCGCAAGCAGGGCGGCGATTTTAGCAATTGGAAACCCCGTGGCCTTGCTTGCCAATGCGGAAGAACGGCTAACACGTGGATTCATCTCGATCACCACTCGTTCACCGGTTTTTGGATGAGTTGCGAATTGAATATTTGCACCACCCGTTTGAATCCCTACTTCGTTGATGATCTTGCAAGCCTCATCGCGCATGGCTTGATATTCACGGTCTGCTAATGTTTGCTGCGGCGCTACAGTTATACTGTCACCTGTGTGAACACCACAAGGGTCAAAGTTTTCAATACTACAAACAACCACGAAGCTACCGGCTTTATCGCGCATCACTTCGAGTTCAAATTCTTTCCAACCTAAAATACTTTCCTCAACTAGAACTTCAGAGGTTGGGCTTTCATGCAGAGCTGAAATCAACATCTTATGGTATTCTTCGAGAGAATACGCGATCCCTCCACCGCCGCCACCAAGTGTGTAA
>JANNCH010000538.1:0-2589 GCA_031386315.1 Pseudobdellovibrionaceae bacterium | reverse complement strand
CGCATTGCGCTGATCGTTTATTTGCTCAACTTTGGTGCCATCCTTTTCACAACTTTTTTTGGCAAGGTCGCACTGGGTGCACAACGCTGGATTGATTTGGGTTTCTTTCGTTACCAGCCTTCTGAAACCATGAAACTAGCTTTGATCATGATGCTTGCAAAAGTTTTAGTCCATCGCAACAGTCAAGGTGTTGGCATGGGCTTTAAAGAACTTTTTGTGCCGGCACTGGTATTACTCGTTCCATTTACCTTTGTCGTTGAACAACCTGATTTGGGAACAGCCATGATGTTGGCTGCCATTGGCGGGTCCATGGTGATTTTTTCGAAAGTTCGAAAAATCATTGTGATCACTGCAATTGTTGGCGTTGTAATCGCGGCTCCAATGGCTTGGAAGTTTGTGCTGCGTGATTATCAAAAAAATCGCATTCTCACTTTTATGTCACCGACAAACGATCCTCGCGGGACAGGGTACAACAGTATTCAGTCTAAGATTGCAGTTGGTAGCGGGCGATTCTTTGGCAAGGGGTTTCGCAAAGGAACCCAATCTCAACTAGAATTTTTACCTGAGCGCCATACAGATTTTATCTACAGCGTTTTGAGCGAAGAACACGGCTTTGTCGGCAGCATACTGACCATGGGACTTTTTTGTGTTTTGTTTTATCTAGGCCTTCGCATTGCCACCAATGCCAGGGACAAGTTCGGGGCCCTGCTCTGCGTGGGAGTCCTCTGCTATGTCTTCTGGCATATGTTCGTAAACATTGGCATGGTGATCGGTCTCTTACCCATAGTAGGGGTTCCGCTTCCCCTACTGTCTTACGGGGGCTCGAGCATGCTTACAACAATGGCCGGGCTTGGGCTTGTCTCTAGCGTGGCCTACCGTCGCTACCTGTTCTAGCGCCATCCCTTCGCACTTCCCCCGGACTTGTGTAGCGGTGAATTTTTTTAGACTTTTTGGTGTTGTCGTAGTTGCGGTTTTTTGTTGATTGCTTATATTGAATGTATTTATTTTTTGTAATGGATTTTACTGGCTTCTTATTACAAACAAACAAAGAAGCTATTTTCTTCCAGTACTTTTTTTCGGTGAATCAATTCATCAATCATCTCGCTCACTTCATCGCCGTCGAGGCCTCGCTGTTCTAAGAGTTTGGCCACCTTGGCCCGCGTGCAACAGCAAGAGGCTTTCGACTTTACCAAATCTGGCAGACAACTCACTAACCAATCAAGACTCTGAGACACCCCTCGCTGCGAGAAATTTTCGTCGTCCGCACTGGCGGCAATAACGTCTATGAAGAACTCTTGAGCCGTCTCGTATTGAAGCAAATTCAGAACTCTCAGCGACTGCATATAAGATCCCTTCCAGGCCCTGGCAATGGGTAGATTTTAAAGCAAGTGTTCTCAGCGTGAGACAATTTCTCACTTCGATTATCCACAGAACAGTCAGTGTCTAAAGTTTGATTGACAGTGTACGTGTGATCTCAAAGGGGGTGCTCGTGAGGGGTGTATTGAACTGATAACCAAATCTTTTCATACGCTTAACCATACGGCACGGCACTTGAAGTATACATCTGCATAGGAGGTCATATATGAAAAAATGTATCATGACCATGACTACGACAGTGGCAATGGGTACGATGATGATAGCTTTTAGCAACTTCTCATTCTTTAACTGGAACCAACACACTATGGAATCAGTTAACGAAGCCTCACGCATCTCTCATGCTAAAGAACTCTTAGGTAAGTACTATAGAGGCAGCTACGCGCAGCAATTAGAAGGATCGAGAGGTCTCAACGTTTCGATCTTTAACAAAGTACAAGCGCAGCTACAGCCTAAATGGAAAGCCCAAGCCGAGAAGATCTCGAAGGCTATTATTACCGAGAGCACAAAGCACGAGTTTGATCCCATCTTTGTATTGGCGATCATTCAAACAGAAAGTCAGTTTAATCCACTGGCTATCGGCAGCGTGGGCGAGATTGGATTGATGCAAATCCGCCCTGAAACAGCCGCTTGGATCGCTAAAAAATATGGTATCGCATGGAATGGCCCTAAGACTTTGAAAAATCCAGCAATGAATGTTCGCATTGGCGTGGCTTACATGGCCCACCTGCGAAACCAATTCGACGGTGCTTCTTTCAAATACGTATCGGCCTACAATATGGGACCAAAAAACGTACAAAGAATGTTTTCAAAAAAGATTCAGCCGAAAATTTACTCAACAAAAGTCATGAACAACTATAAAGATTTTTACACATCGATGGCAGCTCAGAATACAGATTATAAAATGGCAGCTTACAGTATGTAGTTTTAAAATTTTGATCAATTTCAAAGGGCTACCCACCAGGATGGCCCTTTTTTATTCTCGAATCACGCAGGCGATATTGAGCATGGCGACTCTCATCACAACCGATTCTTTCGCGACACTATGCGAACCCTGGCGCAATCTGCATAAACTATTTTCTGTACTAGTATGATATTAGAAAGCGACGATGCCAGCAAATCGTACAGAATGTCGGGACTCTATAAATACCCGTTTAAAGAATGTGTTTTGGTCAGAAGCGCACGATGCGCTTCTGAAAGGCGTGCTCATGGATG
>JANNCH010000609.1:0-28532 GCA_031386315.1 Pseudobdellovibrionaceae bacterium | reverse complement strand
AATGGTTTGAATGGGCAGCGCACAAAAAATGGAACTCATCTAATTAAGGTAGCCTCTGAGGTAGTTGCAAAAATTAGATCGCAAATCGAAATTTTTGGAACTGATTATAGTACTGCAGATGGTACGTGTATTCGTGATTTCATCCATGTTGAAGACTTGGCGGATCTACATGTGATGTCAGTGAAGCATCTTCTAAGTGGTGGTGAGTCTTCAATTTTAAATTGTGGATATGGTCAGGGATTTTCTGTTTTGAATGTACTCAGTGTGATGAAAAAGATAAGCGGTTATGATTTTAAAGTTGTTACCTCTGGACGCCGCAAAGGTGATTCTGAGCAGTTAGTGGCTGGCGCGAGTCGTATCCGCAATCTTTTTCAATGGACTCCAAAGCGTAATGATTTAGAGCTTATTTGTCGCTCGGCTTTGCAATGGGAACTTGCTTTGGCAGTTAAAAATCAGAAAGCAGCTCAACAGGCAGAACCTTCAGTATATATCTAGTGGCCTTATCTGTGCGCTAAAAATTCTTTAGTATTTTAGAATGTCTACGTAAGTAGTACCCTTGGCAACAGCGGAAGATGGAGTGGCTCTTTGACCCTTGATGATAATCTGTCCGTTGTTGAATAATTCTTTGTATTTTGTGCGTGTGATTTCGCGTAAATTCAAATTGTCGTTGCACAATTTGATCGCAGCAAGAAGTACTGTATCCAATCGTTTTTCAGATCTACTGAGTTCTAAAACGATGCGGTAAGATTTAGGTGGACGTGGGGGGATGAATTCTTGCATGGCTACTTCCTGGTTAGAAGTCCAACACTTAGCACAGCTGGTTTGAGAACTCCACCCTTCCGTCTAAATGGCTGCAAGTATGCAATTTCTTCAAGGTTTTGGTGTTGTATTTTAGCCTGTAGGATAGCTAACAGGCCAAAATACAATGCAAGGACTATTTTACTGTCACAAGACCCTTTAATTTTGCCACAGCCTCTTCTTTGATGCCCTTAACTTTTTTCAAGTCAGAAACATCATTATAAGGACGTGCATCAATAATAGCCTTAGCGTGTGTCGGGCCAACGCCTGGTAGTTTTGCTAAGTCATCGGCGCTAGCTGTGTTCAAATTAACCAAAGCATTTTGTTTAATTGCTTTGGCTTTTGTTTTTTCAGCCTCTACGGCTTTTGTAACATCAGCTTTGGCATTTTGTGTTTCTTGCGCACCATTGTCGATCGCAGTGTTTGCTTTAGCTTTCAGAGCTGTTGCATCTGGCAGTTGAGCCACTGCAAGTGATGCAAAAAAACTAACTAAGCTTATTAAGACGATTTTCATAGATTCTCCTGTAGTTGTTTGCTCATAAATAGACAGGCTCTATTTATAGCAACCCTTCGTGCCAAACTGCAACTTTCTTTGTAGCTACAGAAAATTAAAGTACTCTACAGGTGAAGTGGTTGGGGTCTGAATGTCTATGTCAGACTTTTTGAAAACTCACGCTATTCAAAATCACCCTCAGTAGCGCCTAGAATATCTTCTGCACGCCAGTGGGGAAGGTCTTCCACTAGATCAGCTAGTAAGACATCTAATTTCTTTTGAGCTGCTAGCCTTCTGTTTGCGTCCACAGAGGTCACACCGTCAGCGAGGGCCCTCCAGTCAGGGGATAATGATAGACGGCTGCGCAGAGCCAATGTGAACAGGTCTACCCAGGTGGGTTGGCTGAAAGTAAAGTTAAGTGCAAGAGCTTCACCCTCGGCTTCTGTGCTATGCCAAAATCCACGGGGTACAAAAAGCATTGAACCTGGTTTGAGTATGACCTCTTGTAAGCCGGCTTGAGGCATTTTTGATGGCATTTTACCATCTGTATAACTTGCTAGTTCGGGGTCCATGG
The DNA here is from genome assembly GCA_031386315.1 of Pseudobdellovibrionaceae bacterium. Classification (GTDB taxonomy): domain Bacteria; phylum Bdellovibrionota; class Bdellovibrionia; order Bdellovibrionales; family Bdellovibrionaceae; genus JANNCH01. Next base: position 26,667 of record JANNCH010000609.1, on the reverse strand, counting down.
GTTGGCCAATCGTGAATCTTTGAGTGGGATTGTCTACAGATTCGTTCGGGGCAAGCCACCATTTTTTTGTACCGTGCAATTGCAAAACAAAATTAACATTCTGATCAAAATGAGCGGCTGTGCCTTTGCCATCGGGTGTAGCGTAGACCATGCATCTTGAATGAGTAGAAGTCGGCAAGCCCAAATCCTGGCAGAGTATTGCTAGCCAATTCTGTAAGACGGGCGAAATATTTTGCACATTATTAAAAAGCAAAGCCATGTTGTTATCGAAAAGTTTGCGCGCATCTTTTGTGTTCGTATCTATAGAGCTAGATTCATCCGAAACATCAGGCAAATGAGCCTGAATGGGCGAGGTCCAATGGGCGAGTAGAGCATCCAAAGACTGAAGAAAAGGCAAATCTTTGAGGGGAGTGATTTTTTGATTAAGACCATGAACTGCAAAAGGTTTTTTACCCCAAAAGCTGTTCAGAAAGTTTTCAGCAGAATGTGGCCCAAGAAAAGCCGATAAACCGATGGTATTCATGTATGCCTCTTTCACAAGTTTGAATACTATATTTTTCGCTTAACATAGTCACATGAAATTATCTGTGGCTTGCTTCAACGAACGTCCGAGTCCCTCTGAAAATAGACGTCGTTGTTGTGCTGTGCTCAAATACTTTAAATAGGCCTGATTCATTTCAAGTTCAATACCGACATAGGATTTTTCATTGGCGATATTTCTGAAAGACGTTGTAAGGCCTTCGCCACTGTCTTTGTAGGGATTGCTGCGTGCAATTTTAAAACTAGGGAACTCTTTTTTTAAATAATTTTTTGTAGATTGCAGCTACTTTAGTGCCACCGTGTTCGCAGGTCAGAATTAGTTTTTTCATGTGGGCGTCCTCTTGGGGCGCCTAGCACTCTGAGGATATTAGAACCGAGAGCCAGCTGTAAATGCAAGCTCTCGGTGTATATGTTTAGAAATTTGAACAACCAAATGCTGACCTTTGGCCTTCATTTAATTTGAGATTTGAACGGGGTTGATAGTTGCGAATACGGCTCATTAACTTTGGGCGATTGGGCTCTTGAAGGTCATAGCCTTTTAAGGTTTTATCCCAATATTTAACGGCTTGGTCGCCACTAATACCGCAGAAAGTTCTAAGGGCGATAGCTGCTACGAAGCCAGAGGCGTGAGCGCCATTATTACAGTGAACGAAAGTTTTTTCACGAGTGCGCATGCCGCTCTCGATGTTATCAAGAGTCTTATCAATGTTTTCTGGGCTAAAAAATGTACCAGAACTTTGATAGCGAATAGTGCCTTTCGAGCAAGACACCTGCGTTGTTGGTGCACCACTATACAAATAAAATGCCTTTGTGTAACCTTGCTCACAAAGTGATACAAGCTCTTGCTGGCTTAATGGCTTTTGATTTTTTACACCTGCTCGAGTAAGCATGCCACCCAATAGGTTCTGTGAATTTTTGATTTCGGCCTGAGCAGATTGAATGCAAAATGAAAGTAAAACTGCGCACAGTATTTTAAATTTCACAAGGGGCTCCTTATTAATATTGATAGCATTATGTCAAGCAATGCCCATGCCGGCTGAGGATAAACGTATTCTCGATTAAGTTTCATTTTTGATCATAAGTCTTTGAAAAGGCGCAAATTTGCTAGCAGACAAAAAGCGTGATCTCATTTTGAGACAAGGATCGCGCTCTTTCTTCTTTTTGTGGGACCACGGGTATCCATTGCCACTTCTTTACGAAGTAGATTTGCTAACACAAAATCTGAAAAAATTGAAAAATTGATCTATAAAGTTGAAAACATCGCAAATCCTTACGAATTTTCAATGACTGCAGGCTACCTACTGGGGTTATCGAATGCCTCTCGGAAAGAACTAACAATAGAACAGCTAAATCAGGGGGTTTTTCAGATTGATACCTATTCGAAAGAAGAGAAGGCAACTATCGATGTGGGAACCGCTCGTATACAGGAAATACTCGAAGCTAAGAGCCCTGAGTCTGCACTTCGTAAAATTGAGGCCCTACTAGGCTAAAAATAAGGGGGTGCTGGCAGCGACTACCATGCAGTAATCACAGGGTTTTCGGGATTTATAACATTATAGTTCCAGCAGTGAGGCTTGCATGGTAAGTGCTAGCCTCCAAACTTTGTTTTTGCCTGTGAGGTTTTCTTTGAAATTCGAGAAGTTCCATCTGTCTGAGGACCTACTGCGCAATCTAACTGCCCTCGGCTTTTTTCGCACGACAGACATTCAGTTTAAAGCCATTCCATCGATTTTAAAGGGTGAAGATGTGCTAGCCATTGCCCAAACCGGTACTGGTAAAACAGCAGCCTTCGCCATACCGATTATTAATGGCATCCACGCCGATAAAAATAGTAAGCGTACTTTGGGTATCAAGTGCTTAGTTATGGTTCCAACCCGTGAGTTAGCTCAGCAAATTGGCGAAGTCTTCAATTCGTTGGCAAAACATACCAAGGTTAAGCCCTTTGCACTATTCGGTGGTGTCGAGCAAGATGCCCAAATTAAAAAGCTTCAAGACGGTATAGATATTTTAATTACCACGCCTGGGCGAATGTTCGATTTGATCAGCCAGGGCTTTGTGGATTTATATAATATTGAAACATTGGTTTTGGATGAAGCCGATCATATGTTGGACCTGGGCTTTATTGATGACATCGAGTCTATCAAACGCAAGCTCACACGTCCGCACCAGACATTGTTTTTTTCGGCGACTATTAATCCTGAGATCAAAAAACTTGCCTACTCACAAGTTCGCAGTAGTGCGATTCGTATCCAGATTTCTCCGGATGATCCTGTTTCAAAAAATGTGACCCACTTTGTAATGTTCGTCGAAATGGATGATAAACGTTTCTTTTTAGCTGAATACATTAAGCAAAACGCAGAGGGTAAATTTATTATATTCGTACGTACTCGTGTGCGTGCAGAGCGCGTGGCTAAGGCCATGGCCCGAGTGGATATTCAAACTTTGACTATCCACGGTGAGAAAGACCAGGGTGACCGTGCTGAGGTTATGAAGGCCTTCCGCAGTGGTACTTGCAAAATTTTGATTGCGACTGATCTGAGTGCTCGGGGAATTGATATCCCAGATGTCACACATGTCATTAACTATGATTTACCTGAAAAACCTGAAAATTATGTTCATCGCATTGGACGAACAGGTCGTGGTTTTAATAAGGGCATTGCAGTGGCCTTCTGCGCGCAGGAAGAAAAACCTTTGCTCGAAGAAATCCAAAGAGTGCTCACTAAAAAAATTGATGTCATAAAAGTCAGTAAATCGGACTACGAAATGATCGTCGAACCCCCAGATTTGGACATAAGTATTCAAGAGATGATCGCAAATGAAGAGAGACTAGCCAAAGGGTCAAAACGCAAACGGAAGTAGCCATGGATGCAGAAAAAGAGGGCTTGTATTTTTAATTCAATGGCTGGACAAAGCATTGAGTGCGCAAAATTAAACGAGGGTAAGGCCTGTTCGTTGAGATCTCGTATCCCATACTTTTACTTGCCGCTCTGGCATATTTAGTATGGGATGTTTAAAAGGAGATCTTAATGAAATCAAAACTACCTATGATCGCTCGTATATTGCTTGGATTCGTTTTTTTTGCCTCAGGCTTGGCAGGACTTTTTAATCTTGTTCCAGTGCCGCCCGACTTGCCAGAGCGCCTTGTCACTTTTAACTCTGGCTTAGCTGCAACCGGCTATTTTATGCCATTTTTAAAATTAACTGAAACGGTCTGTGGTCTACTACTATTGATTAATGCCTTTGTGCCATTGTCTTTGGTTGTTTTAGCACCAATCGTACTGAATATTTTTTTAGTTCATGCTTTTATGGCGCCAAGTGAACTGCCGCTTGCGATTATTCTGAGCCTATTAACAGTGTATTTATCTTTTTTCGCACAGCCTTACGCTACGGCGATCAAATCACTTTTTAAACGTAAGTAAAAAAAAGGGCGAGCTCATGTACTGTGAGTCCTCCATCGGAGTTAATTTCTTCGTATTCAAGTAAGTTCACTTCAGTTGGTGTTTCTGATTTGTTGTAGTTTTTCAGAGGTAGTCCGTTAGACCAACAGTATCTATGGATACTTCCAGCAGAGTCCACATATTCAAGTCTCTGCTTTTTTTGCATGGACATAATTGTACATAAAAAAGAGTTCTTTGTTTCGTTCGGGCTTCGCAGTGATAACAAAATGACACTGTCTCTCCTTCATCATACGAACAAAGGGGTCAACGGCCGAATAAATTATTTGCTAAAAAGCAAAAACTTCTTTTTGGAAACTGAGATTTCAGTTTCATTGGTAGCGCAAGATACAAAAAATGATGAGCTAAGAATGTGATTTTGTAGTTGTTTAATCAAGGGTCTTCCACTTTGAAGACCCCTTGCGCTGTTCAGCTACTACATTAATTTGTCTGGCCATTAATGTAGTACTCTTTTGAACCATCCCAGTGATTACGCGCTTGCTCTTTGAAGGCCTCGTCATTGAAGTCCAGAAAGAACCAAGCCACTAGTTGGTTTTTGTTGGTAGCTGAAAAATTGCCATTGCTTTTGTAGTCACCAATCCAAGTTTTGCCGATGTAAACGGGGCCATATTTGCCTGGTACGGCAACCATTAAATCATAGACTTGAATACCCTTTAAAAGTAATTCAAGCGGGTAATTGTGAGTTACAGGGTTTGCGTAATTAAGCGTGACCATATTCGACTTTGCATCTGGCACCAGCGAGTGACTGCTAACAAGTTGAGTGCTGAAGTTAGCCATCAAAACAACTGGCATGAGTGGAAGAGTAAGTGACTTTTTGATACGATTCAGACCATGACTTTCATGTCGTCCAGTTGGAAAAAAATATTTTCCTTTCCATTTGCTGCCGGTTAGCCCATCAATGGCACGTCCAGCAGCGCCAGGTAATGCAAGCACACGGGCGCCCGCACCTGCAGAGTATCCAGTTGGTAGGCTATTCATAGATCGACCGTTATTAAATAATTTATTGAGTTCGGTGAATTTTTTGGCTTCAGCCATTTGCTGCAAAGACCAAACAGTCAATTGACCGGATTTCATCTCTGGATCATTTTCTGAGTACACTTTTTCAGCGGGAATGCGGCTGACTTCGCTATTTGGTTCGGCTGGTGCTTCGGCAGGAGCTTCTGCTTTGTGCGCACAGCCGATAGAAAATACGAATAACAATAAAACTAAACTCAGTTTCATGGTTGAAATCTCCTTTTTACCTACATTTAACGATAAGCCGTTTAGTTTTTAAAAAAAAGGAAATTGACCCTAGACCTTGCTTCTAAGATTGATTCTAGACCTGACCTTACACGCTTCGAGCGCGCACAGGCGTTGGCTTAAAGAGAAGGGGTTTCTGTGGCCGTACAGCTCAATGATACCACAGCTGAGCCTACATTTGTATTGAAGCTGAGACTGCCTTGGAAGGTGCTGCCAAAAGGAAATTATAGGTCTGTTTTGTTTAGAAGCTTATGGCCTGATATGCCTGTCGCGCACCCAAAGAAGTGCGATGTTTGACGGGTGACGAGGCCTGCGTTTTCAAAATGTATTTTTGTGTTCACACAGGATGAAAAGCCCACAGTATAGATGTAGGCGTCGGATATAAATAGGACCAAAAACGTCAGTGAGCCGGTCCCATGGACCAGTGCTTAAAGCCGCAGTAAAAGGGACCAAAGTTTTTTCAATTGAGATTATATAAATTATTTCTCGTGACAAAGCCCTCCGGGGTTTTCTTGAGAAGATGAAAAATCCATATTTATTCTTTTCTTTCAAACGATGATTGTTATTCTAATCCAGAACTTACCTGGCTTGTATTGTGCGGAACTTTTTGTGTGCAAGCATGTGCCGGACTAACTACAAAGGGACTCTCTAGGCGCAGGTGTAAGCATTCACAGGCTATCGCTCTGCAGAGCCACGTATGCCTTCACTAGCGCGTTGAAAATTTATTGTCATAATTTTTGAACCAGATGGTTAGGGGTTAGACTTGTTATCGAGTGGTCCCCATGGGGCCGGCCCACCGGCGAAAATGGCCCCTTTTAACTCCGCCCCCTACAGACGTGGTTGTCGAATTGACCCAAACGAATAATTTTCATATCGAAAAGACATTGAATGCCTTCGGAAGTGAAAAAGAAATTATCTCGTTGAAGAATGCTGGACACCCATTCAAGTTAGATCCAATCGAGCTTGAAGTGGCAAAACATGTTTTACAAGAGACTAAGTCCCTAAGATTCGACGAGTTCATAAAATTAGTTTACTCAACATATCCTGTTGTGACCCAACCCAAGGGATCATATTTGAATCTTGTTCAGTTGGCGAAAGACTATAAAAGCAAGTCAGTTCTTTTTGCTTAGAAATCAAATATAGTGAGATTGCGATGGGCTAGCTTAGACTTCATTTGCAAGAGCTAGGCTTCGGCAAATTGCCAGTTATCGATAGGTGACGCTGACCATTTTCTTTGTTGTAGGTACAAATGTAGGTTGGATCGCTCACAAAAACCTAACCTATTATTTATACGCGATATAAACGAAGGACTTGGCGGAGGGCATGAGATTCGAACTCACGTTACACTTTTGGTGTAAACTCGCTTTCCAAGCGAGCGCCTTCAGCCACTCGGCCAACCCTCCGTTTTAGTTTTCAACGAACAGATTTTGTAGCACGTGGCTGCGGCCTTAGTCTAGGTTTGCGCAGAATCGTCTCGGATTTTGCGCCGCGTACAGAAACAGGACCTGGCACCTGGCTGTGGAGCTGTATACTGATTGCGGAGGGGCTATGAGAGTCTATTTGGTTTTGGTGACGCTATCGCTGACGGTTTTTATTTCGTGCACGACTAAGCAATCTCGTGAAGTTGCGAACTCTGGGCCCAATGCAGAACGTGTGAGATATTTGCGACAAGCTGCTGATAATGGAGTTTTATTTTTAGTCAGTGATTCTGTTTTGCGTGATGTTCCAACTCAGCAAGTGGGGACTTGTCGAAAATCAGAAGATCCGATTTGGGCGAACAAAATATTTTCGATATTGGAAGGCTTTGATCAATACCCGGTACTTTATGGCAAAATTCATGTGATTGAAGTTTCCCGCGGGGATTCGGCGAAGGTGAGTGTTGATAGGGATTCCGACGGGATGGCCCGTTTAGTTGTACAGTATTCGAAGCGGAATACGTTTGAAAAAATCACTCCGATGACTTCAGTTGACTGCGCGCGCTCTAATGTGGACTATATGAATGGTAACTTAGAAGTTACAACATTCGACTGGCCGACAAAAGAAAAGGCTGTGAGTGCATTGGCAAACGCTCCAGACAAGCCTTCTCTAGAGCGCTTCAACTTTAATAAAAAATTCTTACTTTACCTAGCAGATCGCATGGCGATACTTAAGGTGACGCAAAAACAGATATATGATGTGAGCACTGCCGGTGAGTCTGCAATTTTCAGCGTGCTCAATAAATTAGATGATGAGATCTCAGGCAATCCAAATTTTGCACAGATCGACTATTGGATAAAAGAAATCAGCGTGCAAAGCAAGCAAGCCAATAACTTAGTGTTTTTTGGTTTGAACAAAGACCCCTTGTTGCCATTCGGTGTGAAGGTAGATTCATCCGGCAAAATCAATCGTAAGATAAATAATCATTCAGACCCGTCGTATCTGTATCTGTCGTTCAAAGAATCCGAAGGCAAGTTCGAGATCACACGTTTGCAAGATTTGAATTCTTGCTTGGTGAATCTATCGAAGGTTTACAAAAGCCGTTACAGTGGAAGCCGTGATGTGGCAGCAACCCTAGAGTTAGATGAAGATAGTTTTCTGTATCCAGGCTACTCGTGTTCGCAACAGCAGCCGTAAGTAACCAGCAAGCGGTTTACTAAGGGATTTCAGACAGGGCTTTCAACCATGGCTTCAGAATAAGATCTAGCTGCATCTGACTTTTTGATGGCAAATACGGATACAATTCAGCCAGAGCAACAAGAGTTGTCAGCTTTTCTGGAAAACCCATGTTGGTAGTGTCTTTATTGTTATAGAAACGCTCTTTTTGCGAAAACAAATGTTTATTCATCGCAAAATAGATCTCTTGTGCAGACCAGATATAAATATCTAAATTCGTGATACTGCGAGCAGCTATCAAAGCACGAATAGCTAAGGCTTGATTAAGAACACTGGCATTTTCATCTGGCACGCCGCTGCCAATTCTATAGGTTGAAGAAACCAACCCCACTTTGTTGATCATCTGATGCGAGATAAAATTTGCTAGCGCGACAGTGAGCATGCGTAAATCATCACGCCCTTTTTTAAGCAGATCAATAGGTGTAACGCCATCTTGATCTGCGGCTAAAAGATAGGCCGACTGTGTTTGTTCAATATTTTCTGTGGCACGTACGAATTCAGCCACTGCGATGAGCAAGCGAGAAACATGGTCGCCACGAACTGCTTCGCCACGCTTATTGTCTTTAATGTCTACGACGCCAGCCATGATAGCCTGGTCGGCGCCGCCAAAATCATAGTCACTAGCCCAAGCCATTTTACCTCTGGTATTGAGCAAGAATACATTTGAAAATTCTTTGGTGATATTTTTAAGCAAGACAGAAACATCGGCAATGTTTAAAGCAAAAAATGCCTCTTTCGGAAAGATCGAGCGATCGAGCTCTTCGGCGTCTGTATTTGCTACTTCATTTGCTTTGATACTGCCTAATGTGTCGTTGTATTTTGATTTCTTCCAATCACTCATATAGTTAAGCATAGAGCTAAGCCCACGTATTTGTTCTGTCATAGCGGCTACAGAATAATTTTTTTCTGAAGAACTATCACTGATGCGAAACGGAGTCTTTACGCTTACGATATCGGTCGCAGCAAATGATTCTGTCTCGCTTGCAAAGGTCATTAGATCCAACTGATTTTTTAAATCCTTCATCGGTGCAAAAAATGCCGGCACTAAATTATTGTCTTCTGTTCTATAGCCACCCAAAGCTAACATTTTGTTAATTTGACTGAGTGAGCTTTTGAACACAAATTTATCATCTACTGAGTCTTGTGCAAACAGAGTGCTGAGCGCTGCAAATGAGGCGCCTGTTGTTTCGTTTGAAACTTGGGACAAATCACCAGTGGCTTTGATTGAAAAACCAGATTTTTCGCTTAAAGAGACATTCACGCGTGGATTTTCAAATCCTGCAATCTGTCCCTTTGTTTCAGGAATTTTTTTTGCAGCCCAGATTTTCAAAAGATCTCTTAAGAAACTAGTGTAGTCTTTTTGAATTTTTTTAATCTGTGAGCTTTGCTCTGTGATGCCGTCTTTGAGGTTTTCAGTCAGCAGACTTGGCAAATCTTTGACTGTGTCGGCTGCATTGCTTTCGATGGTTTCAAGGGCATACTTCACAGTGCTCGCGTTAAGCTGGTTACGAATATTGTCGACACCGTATTTTTTTATTTGTGGTAGTACAAATAATTTTTTCTTAATCCCATCAATTGGACCACCTAGGCATCCTGGCGTTGCCAAGCAACTAAGCTCAGCTTCGCTTTGTTCCTTTAAAAATGTATAAAGCGCATCGCTAGTGGGCTTGAATTGTTCGAGGCGCTCTTGTGGCTCTAGCATTCTCCAAATTGTGATTAAAGCGGTGAGCACGGCCTGCTCGTTGTAAGCGGAATCTAGCTCGTCACTCAATTTTTTAGACTCTGCCAACATCTTGCGTGTTTCAGATGGAAGGCTCATGTTAAAACTATCAATGGCGCGATTGATGATTTTTAAAGTTGCAGACAAAGTTTTAGCTGAATAAAGCTTTGGAACAAATTCTTTGGCCTCAGATAAGGGCTGCTGCGCGCGTTTTTTTATTGCTGTTGCAATGCTTTTTGAAATCAGCTCTGGCAAATTCAGTTTCGGTAGTTCTTTTAAGAAAGCATTCAAAAAGTTTTCAACTGTTTGTAGTGTGCTACCTAAGCGCTGGGGATGACGTGGCCAATCAAAGTTACGAGAAACTTTGCGAACCCCTTCCCTTAAGACATCTTTTGATTTTTCTAAATCAAACCGAATATCACTCAAGGCATCGCTAACATCTTTTTTAGAAGTCGTTGTCGCAGCCGTTAGGTAAGGTGAATCTGCAAGTAAAATCATGCTAGTTGATTTTGATGTGGCATAGAATTTTTGGACCCAGTCCATGCCTTTTTTAGTGATTTCTGGCTTCTGTGTCAGATGTCCTAATTTCATCATGTTTTCTGCTTGGCGCATAAAAACCGCAGTCGATAGATCGCCTTCCCATCCAACGTTCGCATCTAAAGAACTGGATTGTTGAAGGCCTTCACGCAGGTCTGTGTCATCGGCGCGGGGGCCAAAGCTAGTCTGCGGATTCTCGAAATGACGAGGTTGTACCTTCGGGGCACAAGCGCCGGCAAACAAGGCAAAAATAAGAGTCAGACCAATACGAATCATTTGTTTCCTTTAAAAGAAAAGCATCAGGCTCATCTCTTGGATGAGCTGTCTTTCCGCATTCATACCCGCAATTGTGTCAGTCACTTCTAGTGACACGATCAAAGGGATGGCAGAGGATTTTTTCAAATATGATTTAACTGTGCTATAAGAAATTTGCCCACGAACCTTGTGAATACGCGCCTGAGTATCTGCGGACAGAAGGTCATAGCGTTTATTGCCCGGTCCTGAATACTGATCGCGTTCTTTCATCGAGTATTCGTAGCCGGTGCCGAATGAAAACTGATCGCTCAGATCCGCAAATAAGTTGCCGCCAATAGAAGCCGTATTGCCGATTGTTCTTTGCACATCTGTTTTTGTTGAAGCATCCGGAAGTGTGTCATCTTCTGCAGTAGGTACTCGCTTAGTTACCTGATCCGGAACGTTCAGTAAATAACCAGCGTATGGAGTGATTGTTAGCCAAGGATTTGCACGTGCCGAGAAAATTAATTTGTTATTGAAATTCGTTCGGCCAAAAACATTCAATGCGGTCAAGTCATCTGAATTAAACTGAGGTCCTGTTGGTAAATTAAAATCTGTTTGATATGCCCAAGAATAGGTATCGTTGTCAAAGAAGCGGAAAAGACTGACAAGTTGTGCATCGCCAACAAAGGACTCTTTGCGATTTTCAATGGCTTTGTATCCGCGCCCGGTGAGAACGTCATTGGCTGCCTGCTGCAAATTTGTATTGAGCGCTTGATCAAGTTCGGCACTAAGGCCAGAAAACTGCTGGCGATAGAAATCAATATTAGAATGCTGCTGGGACATTGAAATTTTATTTGAATAGTTAACGATCGGAAGTCCAAACCCCAGTGTCCAACGTTCAGTCACCCCGCGCGCGTAAACCGGCGCGAAATATTTAACCTCGGGCTTGGTGTCGATTTTAAGAACACCCATGTTAAATTTATCACCTAGTCTTTGATTGCCAAAAGCATTTAATGCGTTGATTAGATCCTTGGCACGCTGATTAAATTTAGTCAGGGCCGTTGCGTCGAAAACGACAGACTTATAATCACCCAATGTCATCAAGGTGCCATCTTGCGTATAGCGCTGATCAATCCCGTCGACCATGCCATATCGAAATGAAGGGCCGTTCACAGATTTTGGTAAGGTCGTAGTCGACGTCAGCGCATAACCGCTCGTAGCAGTTAACAAAAGACATAATGTCAAAAGTTTGCGCACAATCACCAAAGATCCCCTTATCATCACTTTTTTAAAACTGTGAGTAAAAAGTTCTTAGCGAGAATAGTGCCAAAAAAATCAGAGTGCAAAAGTTCATTCAATTGATGATGAAATTCGCTCGATTCTTAAAGTAATTGCACTATTTTCAATAGCTAATTTTTAACTATAAATTCATTAACAAACATCAAGTACCGCGATTCGTGAGAGGGTACTAGATAAAAAAATGCTAGCATGATTTTTTGAAATTACTCATTACAAGTGACAAAAAAAGTAAGTCGCAGTGTAGTATCGCTAGACATAGGTGACTAAATTCACCTGATAAAAATATTTTTGTGAGTGATATGTGAAGTCTTAACGTAAAACTCCGGCTGATGAGTGCATCGCCGGAGTCTATGAGCAAAGATATGTATTTTGCAATTTTCGAATTAAACTTACGAACTAATTAAGGTGTCGTCGCAGACGGTATAAATTTTCTGGTTGTCTGATACTCAACCTGATCACAGGTCTCAACTTTTACTGGAGTACCGTTTTTATTATAATCCGCTAAAACTATTGCAACCGCACCCGTATTTGGTCGTGCAAAGGGCCCATAAGTATCCAGTGAAAAATTCGATGAATATGTAGCAGAATGACTTTCTTTTACACCTGAACCAGCATTATTTAATACAGGTCTGCCTTTTGAGTCGACAGTTGAGTAAATGCCATCAATGTAGTTCGTACCAGAGCGCACGGTGCTGTAGCGTCTGTTTAAAAGGCTAAAGAATAATTCCGAAATATTCATACCAGTTTCTATAGGAGCACGAATAATACAGTCCGCTGTTGCTTCTTCATGGTCTGCGACAGTGTAGTCGTTTGCATCTGTTGCATTTGATTTTGTTGCATCAACTGGATCTGGTGTAAGTAAAAGCTTATTTAGCCCCTGCTGTTTTGCGCTATTTTTGCACGTATACCATGTCTTTTTTGAAGCATCGGGATTGTTAGTATAACACTTGGTAACTTTTGAATATCTAAAACCAACGTTTGTACCTGTGGCTGGTTGGGTGAGGGTGTCGTTAATAACTACACTCGTGAAGTCTCCATTCGAATAAAGTCCAACGGCAAAAACATTCGTGAAGGCAACATTGGTTACTTTGAAGGTGTTTTTAAGTGTAACAATTTTTTCATCATTGTCTGCTATATCTTGTGCAGGCTCTTGGGTGATACCTAAATTACATACTTCAGTGTTTTTATTAACATGGGCGCCAGTCGTTCGGCCACGTACCCACCACCAACCTACATATGGAAAGTTTTTGCTTGTCGGTTTTCCGTTAACACCAGCAAAGTATCTAAGGTGGCAAAATTTTTCTGAGTTCGGATTGTCAGCATTGCACTCTAAATAGTTATCATCACCATCTGTTTTTCTATTTGGATCTGTACGACGACAATTCAAAGGTACGTGAAAAGGCTTCACCGACGGTTTTGCGCCAGCGTATGAATAAAATCTTTTTTGAGTATCTTCACCATTGGATTTGTATAAGCCCATAGTAACTTGATTTGAAGATACTCTAGGCCCTACTCGGTCTGGAGCATCACTTGTGTGTGTGGTCATGCCGACATTACAAAGGTGTTTGCTAGTAGCATCTACAGTATGGGCGCCTGCGCTTGAATCAAATGAAGCTTTGCTACCACTGTAAATGTATCTAAGTGTGCCTTGATGCCACTGTCCCGATTGCCAGAAACATATGTTATCTACTTCGCGGTTTTTTATCCATTTATTTACTTTTTTTTCGTCACCCTCAAATGCATTTGAATCCATTTTTAGTTTTAAAAATTGTTTGGATTTATTAAGATAGGAGCCCTTAGAATAATTGCGGCAGGGGTTTTCAGTTGGCGAGCTATCCGCCGATCTATGGCAATAGGTCGGTATGGCGTCTTGCTCAAGCGTTTGTGCATAACTAATGTTGATAAACATCAAAGTTAAACCTAAAAATAAGCCTGTTTGAAATTTCATGTGCCCGCTCCTTAGTATAAAAGCAATTAAAACTTAAATCTTGGACTTACATTACAAGGGTCATTATATTTGCACATATACCCATTGCCAGGTGGTTGTATGCATTCGTTGTCATCATTTTCAACCTGGCCGTCTGGACAAGGCAAATCGCACTTTTGAGTCAATTCGTTATACGTTCCGCTAAATGATTTGCACATATCTGCCGTCTTGTCGTCTTCAAGTTCTTTAGAGCAGCCATTTATAACTTGCGTTGCTACGTTGATATCTAAAGTGACCGGAATGTATATAGTAGCAAGGCTTGTTGCTGGTGCTTCGATTTCTACAGCAACTGCCGCTTTCACCATTGTTGTAGAAGAAAAGGGTGCGGGCAGAGCAAAGTACTGGATTATTTTATCTTTTTTATTGCGATAGCCGGTTAATTTTATTGAATTTATTTTGATATTTCCATACCTATCACCATCTTTTAAATTGAGGTATAACGAACTTAAGCCAAGTGGTAAATCATAGGTTTTAGTTGCTACCCAGTTTGTATCTGTTACTTTGATCCCAGTTGGCTTTGTCACATCAGGCAAACCGCAGCCAGTCTCTTTCATGATTTCATTCACTTCTTTCGCAAGTTCTTGGGCCTCAATGCGCGCCTTGGTTGTCGCCTCACTTTTTGCTGAGTTTACCAGCATGGCAGATATCATATAAGAAATGATACTCATGATGGCTATTGCGACCATAACTTCAACTAATGAGAATCCATTTTTGTTGTCTATATATTTCACATCTATACTTTCGGCTAGTTTGATTAAAAGCTTTAAATTTTAAAAAAATCAACTCACAATGAGAATTTGAAAAATAAAACTTCTTTCTTCTTGTGTGAATCAATTTGAGATTTCAGTTGTGCGTAGCTTCTGTTTTGTTTTTTTCGCTAGAAAAATACAAAGAATCAAAGCGGGCAGTCCGACCAAAGCTGTACCTAAGAAAAATAATGCATAGGCTTCCATTAGCGAACGACCAATGTTCAGAGACTCCACTACGGTTCCAGAAAATCCTTTAAGAAATTTTCCAAGCAATGCATAGAACGAACTCAGTAGTGCATACTGCGTGGCTGTGTACCCCAAAGTTGTTAGACTCGACATATATCCAACCAAGGCAACCCCTGCAAAGCCAGTGGCGATATTATCAATGGCCATGGCAACGGCAAAGGTCTCGCTGCTAGGGCCCATGACGGCCAAGGCCGAGAAAACTAAGTTTGAGGCAGGCCCAACTGCGGCCCCAATCAAAAGTGTATTCACGGCCCCAAAGCGGACCGCACTGAGGCCTCCAAGGGCGACACCAGCAATGGATGAGATAAGCCCAACAGATCCGCGCACGCTGCCGACAACTTCTTTGGTTAAACCTAAATCAGCATAGAAAGGGTTGGCCATAGGGCCCATCACAAAATCGGCAAGTCGGTATAGGCTTACCGAGGCAAGCATAAGCCAAGCTAGGTTGCCGTGATCTTTAAAAAAAGCAAAGAAAGGTCCGATGATTGCATCGCCAATTTTGCGCAAAGTCCACGGTTCTAGTTTTCCATCGACAGTTTCGCCGGTAATAGAATTTTTGGCTGGCTCATGCGCAAACATTGTTGCCGCTAAGCCTAAGCCCATCAAAGCGGCCATTGTCATATACGAAAAAGACCAGCCGATGATGCCTGCTAATATTAGAATCAACGCGTCTGTGACAAGCAAAGAAGCTCGGTATCCGAGCTGATAGGCCGAAGAAAGCAAAGCCATGTCTTCGTTATTATCTGAAATTTCAATTCGCCAAGCATCCACTACGATATCTTGAGTGGCTGATGCAAAGGCTGCTAATGCCGCGAGGGCTGTGAAGATCTCAAGTCCGCCCTCGGGTTTTAAAATGGCCATTCCCAAAAGTGCCGCTATCACCAAAACTTGAGAAATCAACATCCACCCACGTCGTTGACCGAGGCGTTTACCCAAAATAGGTGCCGGCACTTTATCGATGAGCGGAGCCCACAAAAATTTAAACGAGTAAGCAAGTCCCACCCAAGATAAAAAACCAATGGTCGCAAGCGTTGTCCCGCCTTCGCGAAGCCAAAAACCTAAAGTATTTCCGACAAGCATAAAGGGTAAGCCCGATGAAAATCCCAATAACAACATCACTGCAATTTTAGGCCTCATGATAGAGCGAAGCACATCCATGCGTGTGGGCTTTGACGAATGACTAGAGGCCGATGTCATTTTAGGACCTTTCTCATTTTCCAGAGCAAGTGACTAATATAGGGGCGACGGGTTTCGCCCGTGGTAACCATAAGTAATTTAGTAATTTTTAAATTATCAGCATCCGTGAAAAGTAAAATGAGCATCTCATTGATAAAGTTTGTATTCAATGTGATGTAATTATCTGTCCCCACACCAAGCTGAACATTCTTTTTTTCCCACCAAGAAAAAGGATGGTCTTTGTAGTCTTCAAATTTACCTGTGAGCTTATTGTTTGAAGAGGGTAGGGTCACCAATGTCACACCTTTTTGAATCATACGATTCAAAACATCATGTTGGTAATGTTCGACTTCACGAGCGGTGTGAAACTTTGCTTTTACGAAAAGAATTTCCTCAACTGCCGTGAGCTTTTCACCATTAAGCAATTTATCAAGGATATGTTTCGAGCGACCCCAATCCAGTTCTGTGAGCTCGCGGTAAAGCGGATCTTTTGCCGTGATTGGAAGTCCGGAATGGTTTTTTCGCAAAACTTTTTGATAGAGTAAATGGAAATATTTATTGGGATTGATTCCCAAACTGATTCCGTGCTCAAGGGTGTCGATATGCCAAATATTCATGGCATTATCTACAGCTTGAATGCCTTTTTTTAGAGTGTGCCAAGTTTCGCCGTGATGCGATCGAATTTTAAAGCCACGATATTGCAACTTGCGAAAGCCCTCTTGCATTTCGTTGAAGTGCTCTTTGCGGTAAAGCTCGCGCTCGTCACCAACAGTATCAACGTCGGTCATATGCTGTTCTAAGAAAGGAAATTTATCGACCATTCTAACGATCTCGTTGATCTGGTCCATAAAATGTTCTTTACGTGTTCTAAATTTTTCAGAATCAAAGAAATTACTTTCTTTACGAAATGACGGCGAAAGAATGAAGTCAAATTCTTTATGTTCGCTTTGAAATTTTTTAAACCCGTCATACAAACCTAAAACCACATCTTCTGGGGTCACATCATCTATGCCAGGTATTTGTTCGCTCGAACTAGAGGTCGATCGTGAAAGCGAAAACTTCAGCCGTACTTTGCCGACGTTGAATTTTTCATAAAGGTCTTTAGCCATATGGTAGGCAGCGGCTTCGTGGGCTTCGCGTGAAACAAAAATGAGTTTCGGAAGATAAAGAATTTTTAAATAAGTGGCAAAGCCTTCGTGTTCTTGCAGGCGAATAAGTTTGTCAACATCGGCTTCGCTGCGAATGGGCAAAGCCTTGTCGCCATAGACCTCGCGAATTTTTTCTTCATAGATGGCCTTATTGGGACCTTCTAAAAGTTTTTTCAGACGTGGATAAATGAATTCAGCCGTAAGAGCACCAGTCAGATGAATGTGCTCTTCTTTGTATTTTAATGGAAAGTTTTTAAAGAACTCAAAAAGCGCGCGTGAAACAGGATGTTGCAAAAGAGCATGGATTGAAATTTGATTATTTAAAAAATCACCCAGCAAAGATCTAAAATCTTCGAGCTGAGCAAAGGCTTCATGATCTGTTAGCGAAAGCTCAGAAGAAATCAAAAGGTCCAGAGTTTCAGTCAGAGAAATCCCGTTGGTCTCGCTGATAATAGTTGTGATGCTGCGAACGAGCTGCTGATGCGTGCGATCCATAATGTCGTATCTCCGATAAAGAGTACGTAAAAAAATGCCTGGATCCTTCGTTGTTCGGCTCGGCTGCAGTCATTTTTTTACGTACTCTAAATTTATCGGGGAATCAAAGACTTGTACATCACTTTATGGGGACCAATGCCCTTTAACTCGAACAGTGGTCCATGTGTGTGAAATGCTAATTTTTGATAAAATGCAAATGCGCCAATACGTGCATTGCACCAAATGAAATCGCAACGTCGGTCTTTTAAAAACTCTATTCCATAGCGAAGTAAAATTTGACCAAAGCCTTGCCCGCGGTACAAATCATCGGTCGCCATTCCTCGCAAGCGATAGGGGTGTCCTGCGTAGAAATGAGGGAATGATTCACTGACGAATGTAGCTACACTGATTAATTTTTCTGCGTGGTAAAGACCAAGGTGATAGGTGCTGCCCAAATCATCACCAGGATTGATGCATTCTTCTGGCAAAAGAAAGGGTTTTAGAACTTTTTGTCGAAGCAATAAAGTTTCAGCAGTGGTTATTAAAGAAATATGATGCTGAAGACTCATCCTGCCTTGAACCTAAGATACTGACTCCAATTTCCTGGCACTAAGGGATCTTGTTTGATTTCTAAATCCAAAGTCGGCAACCAAGTCGGTGCACGCGGTTCAGTTAGTAAAGGCATATTCGCAGTTGTTGGAGTGCGATTGGCTTTGCGTTGATTGCAGTCTCGGCAAGCTGACACAACATTGGTCCAATTTTTAAGGCCTCTTTGTGAAGCAGGGACGACGTGGTCCAGAGTTAGCATGCGGGCAGGAAGGCGAGTTGCGCAGTATTGGCAGGTGAAGTTATCGCGGATATAAACGTTTTCTCGACAGAAGCGGACGGCGCCTAAGTTTCGGGGCCTCACGTAATGTTTCAGCCGCATCACACTTGGCAGCTGAAAGCTGGACCTCACGGACCGGGCAAACACTGGATGGTACTCTAGAACCTCGACCTTACCCTGAAACCACAAGATCAAGGCCTTCTGCCAACTTAAGATACGCATAGGCTCGTAACTTGCGTTGAGCAATAGAGACCGCGCTGAGGACATCTGAAGCATGGAACCCCCCGGAAAAGCCATCTCGACAAAGCCCTGTGCTTGCTTGAAAAGCACTCATCTGACTGCGTTGTCGGCATTTAAATTTTCCTACGACGTACGGGAAGTACGCCTACGGAAAATTTAAAAAACCTCCGCCTTGCATCTGGGTACTTTTGAAGCAGACCATCTAAAATGGATTTTGCTTCGCATAAGGGCCTTTTCGAGATGGCTCCTAGCTTAATTATAAGGCACTTTGGTGTCTAATTTCAAGCCTGGTCCAGTAAAATTATGAGACATAGCGGGTTTCGCGTGCTAGAACCCCCCTCAAATATAATAAAGGA
This sequence comes from Pseudobdellovibrionaceae bacterium, assembly GCA_031386315.1. Taxonomy (GTDB): domain Bacteria; phylum Bdellovibrionota; class Bdellovibrionia; order Bdellovibrionales; family Bdellovibrionaceae; genus JANNCH01. The sequence goes on along the minus strand of JANNCH010000609.1, from coordinate 7,786 downwards.
GCATTTAATGAAGCGTGTATTGGCATTTAACTATGTTTTAAAAGGACCTGACGGCCAAATCTTAGATGCGTCTGAGAAGAACCAACCCCTGCCATATCTAGAAGGTGCTGGCCAAATCATCCCAGCTCTTGAAGACCAAATCAAAGATCTTAAAGAAGGCGAAAAAAAAACCGTAAAACTGTCTGCTAAAGATGCTTACGGCACGCCAGACGCTAAAATGTTGATGGATGTCCCGAAAGAAGAATTGGCTCATTTGAGTGCAGAAATCGGTGCTTACTTGCAATTGCAATTAGGTGATGAAGCAAAAGTTGTGAAAGTCACAAAAATCACAGACACACATGTTACGTTAGATGGTAATCACCCACTAGCTGGACAAGATTTAGAGTTCGATATCGAAATGTCTTTGGTTCGTGAAGCAACGCTAGAAGAGCTAGCGCACGGACATCCGCACGGTTTGCACGGTAATTCTGGTCACCATTAGTTTTTTAGAAAGGACATTCCGGTATGGCATCGTTTGATATTGTTTCAGAAATCGATATGCAAGAGGCAGATAATGCTATCAACCAGGCTCGTAAAGAGATCGAGGGACGCTACGACTTTAAAGGAAGCAAAGCCGAAATGCTCTGGGATAAAAAAGAAATCACCTTGAGCGCCGAAGATGATTACAAAATGGAAACAATGGGCAGTATTTTACAAACTAAGATGCACAGACGTGGCGTTGATATTAAGGCCCTTAAGTTTGATAAGGTCGAACAAATGGGTGGCCGTATGCTGCGCCAAAAAATCACTTTTGTGCAAGGTCTTGAAAAAGAAATCGCTAAGGATATCGTTAAATTAATTAAAGATTCCAAACTCAAAGTGCAGCCGCAAATTATGGACGACAAAGTTCGTGTGACTGCAAAAAGCATCGATGAACTGCAAGAATGTATAAGCTTAGTTAAAGGTGGTGGGATGAAAGTCCCGCTACAATTTAATAATATGCGTGCCTAATTTTTTGTTGCCGAAAATAACGGCTGTTGATATTTTTATACTGAATATTAACGCTCCCGTGCGATGATTCTTTCGATTCTGGTTTTATCTGTTCGATGGCTTCCTCGGGTCAACTAGCCCAAGGAGGATACCGTGGCTAAGAAACTATACATTGGCAATCTGCCATATTCCGTTGACGACGATTCACTTCACAGCAGATTCGCTGAATTTGGCGAAGTTCAATCTGCTAAAGTCATCACTGACCGTGAAACTGGCCGTAGCAAAGGTTTTGGCTTTGTTGAAATGGCTGATGACTCTGCAGCTGATACGGCGATTGATAAATTGAATGGTGCAGACCTTGGTGGTCGCGCGATCAACGTATCTGAAGCTCGCCCGCAGGCTCCACGTGAAGGTGGCGGAGGACGCGGCGGCGGCGGATTTGGCAGTGGTCCTCGTTACTAGTTTTAGCTAAAACGACTTGTCTTAAACGATTAAAAAAGGTCTCATAGGATCATTATGAGACCTTTTATTTTTTCTATCTCTTTGTTGTTCTCGATTCTATTTTTTTCAACAAGCTTTTCCACATCCTATGCGCAGAAAAAAATCATTGTACTGGGTGATTCACTCACCGAAGGTTACGGTGTTGCCCGTGAAGCGGCCTTCCCTTTCTTGCTCGAAAAAAAGATGCATGCTGCAGGTATGAAGTGGAGTGTGATCAATGCCGGAGTTAGCGGTTCAACCACGGCCTCTGCGAATTCACGGTTGAAATGGATTTTTAAAAATAAGCCCGATGCAGTTTTGCTGATCTTAGGGGCGAATGATGGTTTGCGTGGAATTAAGACCGAAGACAGCGAAAAAAATCTCGCACAGGCGATTATATTTATTCAAAAAGAAAAAGTGAAAGTCATTTTAGGCGGTCTTTACATGCCGCCGAACTATGGCAAAGAATATACTGAAAAATTTCGTAAAATGTATTTGTCACTGGCAAAAGAATATTCAGTCGCTTTCATTCCTTTTATTTTAGATAAAGTAGCGGGTGATCCGAAGCTCAATCAAACAGATGGCATTCATCCGAATGAAGCCGGTCACGAAATTATTGCAGATCATATATTTGATGCAGTTAAGGGTGAGTTATGAGTTTAATACTGCGTGATTTAGAAAAGTCTTTTCAACAAGGGGACATCAAGATTCATGTTCTGAAAGGTCTGCAAGCTAAAATTGAAGAGGGTCAAATTGTTTCTATCGTGGGACAGTCGGGTAGCGGAAAGTCGACATTACTTTCGATTTTAGCGGGCCTTGAAAGACCAGACTCGGGCGAAATTCATGTGGGCGATGTCAACATGAGTCCCTTCAGTGAGCAGCAGATGACTTCGTTTCGTGCCAACAACATCAGTATCGTGTTTCAACAATATCATTTGGTTTCGCATTTAACGGCGTTAGAAAATGTGATGCTTCCACTAGAAATTTTAAAACGTGAAAATGCTGAAGAAAAAGCCCACGCACTTCTTACAGAGATGGGGCTGGCACATCGGCTTCATCACTTCTGTAATCAAATGAGCGGTGGGGAATGTCAGCGTGTAGCAATTGCGCGCGCTCTGGTCGTAGAGCCTAAATTGCTACTTGCCGACGAGCCCAGCGGAAATCTTGATATCCATACCGGTGAAAAAGTAATGGATATCTTTTTTACGATGGCGAAAAAATTTAAAATGACCACTGTCTTGGTGACTCACAGCGAGGCCTTAGCTCAAAGATGTGAACGCACTCTTCATTTAGAAGAGGGAAGACTGCGGGAGTCCTAATGCTTCTGCGTTTGGCCTTTCGTGAACTGTGTCGTGGCTGGCGTTTTGGGCTATTTTTTATTTTCAACCTCAGCTTGGGTTTGGCAGGGTTTGTTTCGCTTGAAGCTTTCAAAGGTGCGATTCAATCTAATATCGAAAAAAACGCAAAGGCAATTTTATCAGCGGATATCGCGGTCTCAGCCAGAAGGCCTATCACTGAAGAAGAGCATAAAAAAATAAAAGCTACCCTGAGCCCCGGCGCACAAGAAAGCGTGAACTACGAATTCTTTGCAATGCTAGCCACAGATAAAAAATCTCGTTTAGTCATGGTGAAGGCCATCGATGGCAATTATCCTTTTTATGGATCGCTTGAGCTTGGATCCGGGGCAGTGATTACTCAGTCCACTGATAAAACTATTGTCGGAACTGATACTGCTTGGGTCTATCCAGAATTAAAAGCACAAATGGAGCTAGCAGTCGGTGATAATGTACGCTTGGGACAATTGAATCTAAAAATCACCGACAGTGTTGAAAAAGACGGAACCCAAACCTTTCGCATGGCTTCGCTGGCTCCGCGTATTTTCATAAATCAAGCATTGCTCGCAAAATCTGGTTTGATTCAATATGGCAGCACCTATTCGACAACTTATTTATACAAGCTTCCAGCTGGCGCAGATTTAGATGCGATAAAAAATAAACTTTTTGATGTTTTAACAGATCCAGCCATTCAAGTGGAAACTCCTGAAAGTGCAGGTGAAGCCTCAGGTCGTCAGCTCTCTTATCTGTCAGATTATCTTGGTTTGGTTGCAATTATTGCCTTGTTCATGTCTGTCTTAGGGGCTTCGTACATTTATAGATTGTATCTTTCACGCAAGATGAAAGAAATCGCTGTCTATCGAACCTTGGGGCTGCAAAGCGAAGTCGCCATTGGTGTGTATATTGTGCAAGTATTGTCCCTAGGATTACTTGCGAGTCCTCCGACTCTGGCCTTAACTGCCGGCGTATTGCCTTTGCTCAGTAAGTTATTAGAAAAATTCGCAGCGGTCGAGCTCAGTGCCACCATAACCCCTTTTGTTTTTGTCATCTCGCTTTTGATGGCAGTACTGGGCAGTTTTATTGTTTGCTTTCCGTTCTTGCTAAAGATCAAAGAATTAAAACCTGCAAAGCTATTTAGTGAAGAAAAATTTTCAGCTGACATTTCAATTCATCACTACTGGTCTTTCTTACCGGCCATCGTACTTTTTTGGTTACTAGCTGTGTATCAAGCACATTCGTGGAGCATCGGCTCGGCTTTCATCGGCGCACTAGCCGGTGTACTGGTGTTGCTTGCACTGATTGCCTGGGCAGGTTTGCAAAGTCTTTCGTATTTAAAAATTTCAAAGCGCTGGTTTGTAAAGTTTAGTATTTTAGGTTTGCACAGACGCAAAAGTGCTAGCTTTGCTGTGTTTATTGCCGTGGGTTTAGGTTCATTACTTATGAACATATTGCCGCAGTTGAAAGCTACACTCCAGGCTGAATTCAAAATGGATGAAAAATCTAAGCTGCCATCGCTATTTATGTTTGATATTCAAGACGAGCAGATCAATCACTTACTTGAAACTTTGAAATTGCAGGGCATTGTAAATCCAATAGTTTCGCCGATGGTGCGCGCGCGCATCTTGAAAGTGAACGAAAATGACTACGAAAGAAAAATTGAAAATATAAAATTCCAGACCCGTGAAGAAGAGCGTGATGCGCGTTTTCGCAACCGTGGGGTGAATCTTTCTTACCGGGATCAGCTTGCAGATAGTGAAATTCTTTTAGAAGGTAAGCTATTCTCGGGGGTCTTTGACTCTGAAAAAAAAAAGTATCCCGAAATTTCACTAGAATATAAATACGCTGAACGTATTGGTATTAAGCTTGGTGATACGATGACCTTTGACGTTCAAGGTGTTGAGGTAGTGGGTCAGGTCACAAGTCTTCGCAAAGTTAAGTGGACAAGTTTTCAACCTAACTTTTTTGTTTTACTGCAAGACGGAGTATTGAACGAGGCACCGAAAACTTTGATTGCCTCGATTCCGGGTATGAGTGCAGAAAAAAAATCGGACTTGCAGAATGAAGTGACACAGAAATATGCCAATATTTCAATTATCGATGTGGCCCGTACGGTAGAAGAAATCATGAGCATAGCTAATCAAATGAGTTGGTCTTTAGAGTTAATGGCGGCATTGGCTCTTTTGACTGGCTATATCGTGCTTTTCTCGATCACCCGCGCGCAGCTTCAGCAGCGACGATGGGAGCTAAATATGCTCAAAATCCTTGGCGGTTCTTGGAAAGAGGTCTCGATCTTTATTCTGGTTGAATCGTTTTCTTTGACTTTTTTGAGTGCTGCGGCCGGGGCTTTGTTAAGTCTTTTAGTGAGCTATAGCCTTGCTTATTACGTCTTTGAAGCTGATTTTAGGTTTGATTTGTTTTGGCCCGTGATCTCTGTTATCAGCATAACTATGGTGAGCTTACTTATAGCCTTTTTGGCGGGGTTAGATATTGTACGTGAAAAGCCACTAGAAATTTTGCGCAATGAAAACTAGGTACTCAATATGCCCGATGCCCATGAAATAGAAAAAGCAATCAAACTGCTTCGCTTAGGCGAAGTAGTGGGTATTCCCACTGAAACCGTGTATGGCTTGGCTGCGCGTATCGATATCCCTCGTGCCATCGAGCAAATTTTTAAAAGCAAAGAGCGTCCTTTTTTTGATCCATTGATCGTGCACGTGGCCTCTATCGAACAGGCGCAGAAGTTGACTTCACAATGGGGAGTAGTGGCTCAGGCTTTGGCTGAAGATTTTTGGCCAGGACCTTTGACGATGATTTTGCCAAAGTCAGATGAGATCAATCCGATGATTACTTCGGGTCTTGAGAGCGTCGGCATACGTATGCCTAAGCATCCGATGGCATTAGAGGTGATTCGCGAGCTAGGGGTGCCACTGGCGGCCCCGAGTGCGAATAAATTTGGTCGCACGAGTCCGACGTCGGCTTTTCATGTTTGGAATGAATTCAAAGATGAAAATATTTTTGTTTTAGACGGTGGCGAGTGCGAAGTGGGCATCGAAAGCACAGTGCTTTTGGTGAAAGAGACTTCGATTTTTACGGATCTTTCCATTCTGCGCAAAGGATATGTGCTGGCATCAGACATTCAAAAGTCCTTATTAAAAAGAAAAATAGATTTTCATTTTGTAGAGTCAGTATCGAAAAAAGAATCCCCGGGCCACATGAAGCACCACTATATGCCCGCAATCCCGTTGATTGTCTGTGAAAACAAAGAGCTAATGGGTGATGAGTTATTGGTAGAAATTAATCAACGCTTAAATCAATTGCCCGATGAAATCGAAAGTGTGAAAATTCTAAAGCCTATTAATGGTGTAAAAAGCTATGCATTGCTTGATTTGGCTTTGGACCCAGTGGTCGCTGCGCGTGAATTTTATAGTGAACTTCGCAGGCTGGGCGAAGGCAACTTCGATTGTATCGTCTTTTATAAAGAAGAATATCAACGTGGTGACTATTGGGATAGCCTTTTCGATCGCCTCAATAAAGCAGCTAGCTTAATCATTCCATAAATTTGTCTCAAATTGAGATTTAAATTTAAAAAAATTTATTCTGAAGCATAAATCTTTAAATTTTCAACTGAACACCGATAAGCTGACATGCATCGTACTTTGCTTTTAGTAATCACAATTTTATTTTCATCATCAGTGCATGCTGAGTCTGCCGAAGACTTTAGGGCCGTGACGCCACGAAAGTCTGTGTCTGATCTTTACGACGGCAGCGGTAATAAAAAAGGGTCTGCAGATACGAGTGATGTGAAAACTAGTGAGAGCCTATTAGAAAAAGAAGAAAGCTCTGATGCCACAAAAAGCACAGAATCTAGAATCCCATCATCTGCGGATCCATGCTCGCTAGCACTGCAGAGTGAGCTTAGCGCCTGTGCTACCGCTGCTACAGCGGCCTTAAGTAGTTGTGATTCTAATACGGATTCATCTTTACAGTCTGCAATGAATACAGCCGCACAAGCTAGTGTGGGTAGTTCTGTGGGGGCAGCACAGGCTTGTTCAAAGATGGGTGTGATTGGGGCCGCTGCCAGTATGGGACTAAATAGTTTCAAGTCAAATTGCAGTGGTGCAAAAGAAAGCTGTGTGAGCTCATGCGCGGCCGCTAAAGATGCGGCGGCACGTTGTACACAGCAGACAGGTACGACATCTTCGGCCTATCAAGTGGCTTCGAATAGTAGCAATCAATGTGTTGCTTTGCAGGTAAAGGTAGATCAAGCATCGTCGGCGCTTTCTTCTATCGGTAATGAGTCTGCAAAAGCCAAAGAATGTGAAAGGCAATTGTCCGCTATAAATACGCCGAGCGATGATCCAGATTCAGCTTACTGCAAAGCCCACCCGGCAGTAGAAATTTGTATCTTGGATTGTAAACACCCCAAGATGGTGAATAACAAAACCTGCATTTGCATAGCTTTTCCAGCCCTAGCGTCCTGCGGGTCAGCATCATCAAGTCAAGCATCCACAGATTTATCAAAAAATACAGAAACACATGATAAATCGACTGAAGAAAAAACTAAGTCTACTGCTTTGAAAAATACGTCTCCAACTTCAGAATCTTTCAAAGTGCGAGGGGTTGTAGCGTTGAATGCGACGAGTGCATCCGGAAACTATGTTGTCCCTGCAAAGTATGACCCTATGAAAGAGCCTCATTTAAATAATGAATTGCCAGCTGAAATGGCTGTTGCAGAAAAAAGCAAAGTGAAAAAAGGCGAAGAAGCCGATGATCAATATGGCAGCTCTGCGGGTGGTACTTCTTCTGAAGTTGAAGCCGAGTCAGAGGCGAAAGCTTCACCAGTGCTCGCCAGCGCAAGGGACGATAATAATTCTATAAATCATCCTGATCTCAGAAGTTTTTTACCCGGCGGTGCTTTGGCCCCACGACGTGGTATTGCAGGGACGGGTGGACGCATCGGTATTGATGGTATTTCAGGTGCGCACGAAACCAATTGGGAAAAA
>JANNCH010000534.1:0-5518 GCA_031386315.1 Pseudobdellovibrionaceae bacterium | reverse complement strand
ATTCTTTTTTAAATCTTCATATAACTCGTCTTTGAGTTCATCAAACTCGCGGTTATTTGCAGACTGTAGGGACTTCGGAATTTCTTCATGTCCGAGTGAGTTGACTGCAGCCAGGATATCCTCATTTGGAGGGGCTCCATCATTTCTTGTGGAAGTATGACCGCGGGCTTTGCGGTACGATTCAGCACGACGTCGGACTTCTTTGCTCAAATCAGCCCAGTCATGGGGGTTCAGTTCTTTTCGTGATTTGCTGTTGCTGTTGTTGTTATTGTGAAGTTCTGTACCTACTTTACTTAGAAAATCAAAAGAACTTTCAGTTTCGTGAGACGATTCTCTATTTTTGCTTTGAGGAGGTAATCGAGAGTGGTCGACCATCCAGTCTGGTGCATTTGAATGTTCACTAATTGATAAGCCACTGCTATCGAGATCTGAGTCAGAATTATCACTATTCAAAGATTGAAGCAGTTTGCTCATAACCTGTGTATTTGAAGATTGCTCTTGCCCCATCCCAGAGCCTTTTTGAATTATTATAAACTCTTTGTCTTCTGCACTGGTGATGCCCTTGTTAATACGGTAGAGAATTTCAGTTTTCTTTTGTTTGATTTCGCGCAGAATTCGACTCACCATCCGTTCAATCATAGGTCCACTGACTGGAGGCACAAGTATGTGCTCCAGTCCCCAGCTTGTTAGATGACTGATTGTTGCTAATGATTGTGAATCGGCGAATCCAACACAGACGATAGGTAATGAGGCCGCAAGAATTTTTGGAAAAACACGAACTTTTTTATTGAAGTGTTCGGAAGAAATAAATAAAAATATGGGTGGCTTGTTCAGGACCTTAACAAGGGTCTCTTTAACTCCCGTGGTAGATTCAATTTCCCAATTTCTTTTCTTCAGATAGGTGAAAGCATTGTTCAAGTCAGAATCTTTGTTTTTTAGAAAAAAAAGTCTATACTTTGCATGCTCTTCCAAATTGAGTGCATAGACGCCCTTTAAAATAACAGCTTGATTTTCAGACCCACTACATTCTGCAGAGGTTGTTTGGACAGTTTCTTTTGTTGTTGTGTCTGGAAAGGGGGCGTTAGGGTTGCTCATTACTACTTGTTGTTGATTTCAAAGTGAGCGAGTTCGCGAGCTCTGTTAATTTTTTTGGATTCTTCGAGAGCAATTTCTATGTGATTGATATTTTCAATTTTCTGCTCAAGCGTCTTCAGTAATTCCTCTAAAGTCTGGCTTGGAATGACTTTGCCGCTGGGGTCAGTCTGAACTAAAATTTTCTCTAATATTTCTTTTGGGATAATATTAACAAGAGAAAGATGTAGCGAAGCATAGATTTCATTCAGCTGTCTTGAAGCTTTTTTTATTTCTTTTCTTGCAATTTGCAAATCATGTTCAATCAAAACTTGATCGATATAATTCATAATTTGCTCTATGGATGCAGGTTTTTGAATGACTTTGTAGATGCCCATATTGAGTGCTTCAGTAAGTGATTCAATCTGCAAGTTGCCACTTAGTAATATGACTGGAAGATAGATATTTTTTGAAAAAAGCGCGCGAATCATGTTGATTCCCGACATTTCGGGCATTTTCATATCTGTTATGATCAAGTCCGGAATGACAGCGTCGGCCATATTAAAATGTTTTAGAAGTTCCAGTGGTCCAGAAAACGTTTTTACCACTGCCTTTTTATTAATCATTTCTGCGACAATCTCAAGAATTTCAGGTTCATCATCGACTATAAAAACATGGGGTAGTTTTATCATGAGTTAATTATTTGGTAAAGATTGAGATATTTCAACCTAAAATTTGCAGCGAATAATTTGACTTCTAGTTACCAAAGATCTGATTACTTAAAGTATTTTGCGACGAAAGTAACACCAACTTAGGCCCTTCAAATTTGGTTCTTGTCTAGGTATTCACCTTCTAGACGTCCTTGCAAAGCAAACTATTGTGATCGACATCGCTGATATTTATCGAGATATCCCACTGACAGTGATGCAGCAGGTAATTAAGAAAGTAAAATAATCTATTCAATCCCGGACTTTTCAAGAAAGATGTCGCATCGTTTTTTAAGCTTGACCAATGTCCAGAATTTTTAATCAATATGTAGCTATTCAACTAATTAGCCAAAGTAGGTGCCGCAGAGCTTAATTCGAGTATAAAATATAACGAATGAAAGCACCTTATTTTTCGAACGAAGCGAAACGCCTTGAATCTCTCGCATCACTAAAAATTCTCGATACACTTCCCGAGCTGGACTTCGACAATATCGCATTTCTTGCAGCCCAAATCTGCAATATGCCCATCGCCTTGATTTCAATTGTAGATGATAAGCGGCAATGGTTCAAAGCGAAGGTTGGTATTGATGCTTCAGAAACACATCGTGACTTTGCTTTTTGTGCACACGCAATATTGCAAAGTGATGTATTCATAGTAGACGATCCGCTGCATGATGAAAAATTTAAAGACAATCCCCTTGTGACGGTGGGGCCTCATATTAAGTTCTACGCAGGGGCTCCTCTCTTTTCGCCGGATGGTTTTCCCATCGGAACCGTTTGTGTTATTGATTCAAAACCTAACACCCTAACTGCTCATCAGACTCAGGCACTGAAAGCACTTTCTCGCCAAGTCACTCGTCTTTTCGAACTTAGAATGCAAATAGAGCACCTTGATGAGGTGCGTGAACATCTTCTTTTTCGCAAAACAGCAACCGAGAATATTTCAGAAGGCATTGTTTTGCAGAATCAAAGTGGAGCAATAGTCGACTTCAACCCAGCAGCACTTAAGATTCTAAACTTGTCTGCTGAAGAATTAACTGGAAAAACTTCTATGGATCCAACTTGGAAGGCCGTTAACGAAAAGGGGCATGATCTTCCTGGGCACGAGCATCCTGCTATGCTTTGTCTTTCGACAGGTCAGAAGCAAAACAATTTTATCATGGGAATAAAGCAAAATCATGAGCATATGAAATGGCTTAAAGTTAATTCTGCACCACTCTTTGAAGAAAACCTTACTTCGCCTATTTATGTAGTAACTACTTTTGTCGACATTACAGTCGATCTTGAAATGCAAAAAAATATTAGACAGAACCAGAAAGAACTGAGATTTGTTCTAGACAATGTACCTTATATGATTGGGCATTGGGATTCGCAACTGATCAATCTTGAAGCGAACACAGCATACAAAAAATACATTGGAGTAACACCTCAAGAAATGAAAGGTAAGCATTTTAAAGATATACTTGGAGAATCTGTTTTTCAAAAAGTAAGGCCGCAAGTTGCAAAAGTATTAGAAGGTCATACTGTAGAATTTGAAAGCACAAATCTTCGTTTGGATGGTCATTTGAATTATTCAACGATCTGCTATATTCCAGATATTCAAGATGGAAAAGTTGTAGGATTTCTTTCTATTGTAGTTGATATTACTCGGCTTAAAGAACTTGAAATGTCTCGTCAACGTCTTGAAATAAATCTCATTGAATCAGCACGACTTTCTGCGCTCGGTGAAATGGCTGGTGGAGTTGCGCATGAAATAAACAATCCATTGACTATCATACTTGGAAATATCATGCTTTTAAAGAAAAAATTTGAAGTGGGAACATTGATTCGTGATGAAGACATAAAAGGCTTCGAAACAATTGAAAGAACAGTCGCTCGAATTGCTAAAATAGTTAAAGGCCTCAGGGCCTACTCTCGGGATGCAGAAAATGATCCTTTCGAATCAACGACAATTGAATCTATTATCGAACATACCACCGAGCTATGTGCCGAAAAGTTTAAGCTCAACGACATTATTTTAAAATCCAACTGTGATACCTCAATTAAAATCGAATGCCGCCCCTCTCAATTATCTCAAGTTATTATGAATCTACTTATTAATTCGTTTGATGCCATTATTGAGCTTCCACAAAAATGGATTGAGATTCAAGTAATTGAAAATACAAGTTCTGTAGAGATACATGTTATCGATAGTGGTGTGGGCATCGACAATCATGTCGTTGAAAAAATGATGCAGCCATTTTTTACAACAAAAAATGTGGGAAAGGGGACTGGTTTAGGTCTTAGTATATCATTTGGAATTGCAAAATCGCACCATGGTGATCTCACTTACAAAAATGGTTGCAGCAATACTACGTTTGTCCTCAAATTGCCAAAAACTCAATCGATTAAAACTGGCCCACTACATTGCTCTTAGAGTTTATAGTTGCTCAGCTACATACAGAGATTCGTGTTTCTAATGATTCTAATCTCAGTCTGCCACGACAACTTCCCTGAAACAGGGGGATAGTGGCTTTAACTTACTGTGCTCAAACGTTTCGCCCTTCGGTGTTATGGCACAACAAGAGCCCCATCTGTGGCATTCAAGCTGCCAGCGTAAGGACAGACGGCTGCGCGGTAGTTTGTGAAGCTACCGCCAGTGTAGAGTGTGGCCTCGGTTGGACTCAAAGCAAAGGCATAGACGGTGCTATTAAATCCGCCAGAAGCCGATACGGGATGGAATGTGGTATCGATACTGCCGTCGGAGGTGGCAAGCTTAGCAATTCGGCTGGCTGAGTTTGCGACGCCTTGATAAGTGGTAAAAAATCCCCCGACATAAAGTGTAGTCCCCGTTGAATTCAGTGCAAGGGCGTAGACATCGCCATTAAATCCGCCAGAGACCGAGACAGGATGAAATGTGGTATCAATGCTGCCGTCTGAAGTGGCAAGCTTGACAATACGTCTGGCCGAGTTTGCGACACTACGATAAGTCGTGAAGGCTCCGCCGACATAGAGTGTAGTACCTGTTGAGTTGAGTGCAAGGGCGTAGACATAGTTATTAAACCCACCAGAGGCTGATGGGTAAAATGCGGTATCGATACTGCCGTCCACAGTGGAAAGCTTTGCGATTGCGCTGCCTGAGGAGGTACTAAAACCTCCGCCGACATAGAGAGTAGTACCCGCTGAATTTAGCGCTAGTGCTCTGACGCCACCACTAAATCCACTGGAGGCTGAAACGGGATGAAACGTAGTATCGATACTGCCGTCGGCAGTAGAAAGTTTGGCAATATTTCTGGCCGAGTTTGCGACACCACGATAAGTATCAAAACTCCCACCGACATAGAGTGTGGTCCCTGTTGAGTTGAGTGCAAGGGCGCTGACATAGTAATTAAATCCACCGGCGGCCGAGATTGGGTAAAAAGTCGAATCGAGAGTTCCATTTGCTAAAAATTTAGCAATATTGTTAGCAGAAATACCACGATAGGTCGTGAGGTCTCCACCGACATAGAGTGTAGTACCTGTTGTGTTGAGTGCAAGGGCGTAGACGTTGTTATTAAATCCACTAGAGGCCGAGACAGGATGAAATGTCGTATCGATACTGCCGTCCGCAGTGGCAAGTTTGGCAATATATCTGGCTGAATTTGCGACGCCACGATAGGTAGTGAAAATTCCGCCGACATAGAGCGTATTCTCTGTTGAATTTAGTGCAAGGGAGTAGACCATGCTATTAAATCCACCAGAGGCCGAGACAGGATGAAACG
>JANNCH010000564.1:0-2603 GCA_031386315.1 Pseudobdellovibrionaceae bacterium | reverse complement strand
GAAGGCTTTTTGTCCCCATGGAACTTTTGTTGGATTCACAACAGGAGCCAACGCTGAAACTGAGCAGAATTTTTCTGGATACTTAAGGCCTAGAACTAATGCCCCATGCCCACCCATCGAGTGACCTGAGATTGAAATTTTATTTTTGCTAATCGCGAAATTTTCTTGAATTAGAACATGTAATTCTTCGGTAATATAGCTTTCCATGCGGTAGTTTCTTTTATTATCTGCCGTCGTTGCATCCACATAAAAACTAGCACCTGACCCAAAATCCGAAGTTTCATGTTCGCCAGGCAAGTTCAAACCACGTGGCGAAGTGTCTGGACAAATAATCATCAAGTTATGGCGAACCAAGTAGCGTTGCGAGCAGGCCTTGCTCATAAAGTTTTCTTCGGTACAGCCCAAACCAGAAAGCCAAATAATGCACCCCTCGACCTTGCCCACAGGAATGTATGTCGAGAACTTCATTTTTGTTTTAGTTTCTAAAGAGTCGTGCTCCCAGAACTGAGTGACACCAGCGAAAGATTTGTGTGTTTTTAAAAGCTGAATTGGCATGATGACCCCTTTTTTTACATTTTAATAACACTGCGGATACTTTTGCCTTCGTGCATATATTCAAAAGCTTTATTGATATCTTCTAGCGGCATTGTAAAGGTCACCATATCATCAATATTGATTTCACCTGACATATACTGCTCAACATAACCTGGAAGCTCGGTACGCCCCTTGACGCCGCCAAAGGCAGAGCCCTTCCATACACGGCCCGTAACCAATTGAAATGGACGTGTTGAAATCTCTTGCCCTGCGCCGGCAACACCAATCACGATGGACTGCCCCCAACCACGGTGCGCACATTCTAAAGCGGCTCTCATAAGACCCACATGACCTACGCACTCAAAAGAATAGTCGACCCCCCACTCGGTCATTTCGACAATCACCTGTTGAATGGGTTTATCAAATTTTTTCGGATTCACAAAATCAGTGGCACCGAACTTACGGGCCATTTCTTCTTTTGCATCATTGATATCAATTGCGATGATACGCGAAGCACCGACTTTTTTTGCAGTCTGAATAACAGAAAGTCCAATACCACCCAAACCAAAAACAGCAACAGTGGCACCTTTTTCAACCTTGGCTGTGTTGATCACAGCACCAATTCCAGTGGTCACCCCGCAACCTAACAAACAAACTTTATCAAGGGGGGCTTCGGTATTTACTTTGGCCAAAGCAATTTCTGGGACAACTGTATATTCTGCAAAGGTTGAGCATCCCATATAGTGATGAATCATTTTACCATCTTTAGAAAAGCGCGAAGTGCCATCGGGCATCAAGCCCTTGCCTTGGGTCGCACGAATCTTTACACACAGATTGGTTTTTCCAGAAAGACAAAACTTACATTCGCGGCACTCCGGCGTATAGAGCGGGATCACGTGGTCCCCTTTTTTCAACGAAGTCACACCTTCGCCGATTTCTTCGACGATGCCGCCACCCTCATGGCCCAGTATCACTGGGAACAAACCCTCGGGATCAGCACCCGACAAAGTAAAAGCATCTGTATGGCAAACTCCGCTAGCGATGACCTTGATTAAAACTTCGCCCTTTTTAGGCCCCTCGAGGTCAACTTCTTCGATAGATAATGGGGTGTTTGGTTTCCAGGCAACGGCCGCTTTTACTTTCACTGGGATTCTCCGCTAAACTATATTTTTTGGTGGAAAAGTAGACCTTGGCGTCTGATAACGTCTAGGTCAAGGCGTGAAGCAGAGCGCACTACAACATTGCGGATTACTTAGTAATTGCACTAATACCACAGAGCCTTTAGAGTATTTACATATTCACAGGAGAAGTTATGGCAGAAACACACAATACAGCACACGGCAGACCGGAAGATCGTTTTAGCTCAGGCATTTATTGGATTTTTGCAACTATCATTACCTTTGTGGCAGTGTCAGTTGTTGGTTATATGGTCAAAACAACCGGCATCAACGTTCAGCACGGACCTGCGATCACAATGCCCATGACAGATAACTCTGGGCAAAAACCAGCTACAAATTAATTTTTTAAAACAGGCAAATCGCAACTCTACCAGGTTTTGTGGTGACAGATGAGTACAATTTAGAATGCTCTTTCATTGATTTATGCAATATAGCAATTTGATTCGAACAAAAAATTGCTTCAATGTGTGACATTTTGATAGCAGTGTTCATTCATCATTTTGCCACGGGAACTCTTGCCGATATTGAAGAAATCAAAGCTCGATTAGGCTAAGTCACCAACACAATCGAATACAAAAAATATAAACTGGCCCCCTAAGCTGCGCTTGGCGAGTCTTTTGCTGATTTTGTCAGGTTATGTCGCAAGCTTGTCCTCATTGTTTGTTAGAAAATAATTCGTCCGAAACTCGGGAAGTCCTGAGTCTTGTGATTTGCAAAGGCTCTTTCTTTAGAAAGTCTGATCAAACTCTACAAAAACGTTTCTTTTGTAAGTCCTGTGAAAAGTATTTCTCAAGCGCTACATTAAGTCCCTGCTACCGACAAAAGAAAAGACAACTCAACCCCGATGTTTTTCGCTATCTCGTAAGCGGGGTATCGCAACGAAGACTTGCT
>JANNCH010000554.1:0-12268 GCA_031386315.1 Pseudobdellovibrionaceae bacterium | reverse complement strand
CACCGGCCTTCCTGGCCTCGCAGCGCTTTGATGCCCTATTAGTAGGTGTTCCAGTTTGCCTCATTAGATCTAACTTAAAATAATTTTTTGAAAGAATAAAAACAGACTCACATAACTTATGTGAGTCTGTT
Organism: Pseudobdellovibrionaceae bacterium; assembly: GCA_031386315.1. Classification (GTDB taxonomy): domain Bacteria; phylum Bdellovibrionota; class Bdellovibrionia; order Bdellovibrionales; family Bdellovibrionaceae; genus JANNCH01. The sequence continues at coordinate 12,137 of JANNCH010000554.1, read as the reverse complement.
TTCTAAATATTAAACAAATCTTTTTTGATTTCGCTTCTTGCAACAGTGCTTTGCTCTCCTGAATTAAGATTCTTAATAGTCACTTGTTCGTTCGTTACTTCTTGGGACCCCAGGATCAATGCGAAGTGCGAGCCTATCTTTGCGGCCTTTTGCATTTTTTTAGCCATCTTGCCAGACAGAATGTTTTCTACTCGCAAACCCAAAGTACGAATTTCTTGAGCGAGTTTTATTGACTCTATTTCACCGGCCTCATCGGCACCAACCAGTGCGATCAATGGGGACTTGTCTGCAATTTTTTCCTTTGGAGTCAGTTCAGATAATCTTTCAATACCTGCGGCCCAACCGACACCGGGGGTTTTAGGTCCACCCATGGTTTCGATCAGTCCGTCATAACGTCCACCAGCCAGCACCGTACCTTGGGCGCCTAGTTCGGTGGTCGTGAATTCAAAAACAGTGTGGCAATAGTAATCAAGCCCTCGCACAAGACGTGAATTGATTTCATAGGGGATTCCCAGTTTTTCAATACCCGCGATCACTTGATCGAAGAATTTTTTAGAAGTTTCGTTGAGGTGCTGAGCAAGGCTTGGAGCATTGGCAATCAATTTGCGATCGTTTTCGTCTTTTGAATCTAAAATACGCAGTGGATTTTTTTCTAAACGAACTTGGCTGTCTGCTGATAATTGATCTTTGTATTTTGAAAAATATTGTATCAAAGCCTCGCGGTATGTTGCGCGACTTTCGGTATCACCAAGGGTGTTGATTTCAAGTTTGCATTTTTGCGCGAGTCCGATTTTGTTCAGCAGATCCCAAGCCAGCGCAAGGCACTCAACATCTGCAAGTGGAGTATCAAGCCCCAAACATTCCACACCCACCTGATTGAACTGACGATAGCGACCTTTTTGAGGACGCTCGTAGCGAAACATGGGGCCCGAGTAATAAAATTTCAACGGAAGATTTTGTGCCAGTCCTTCCGAAACAAAAGCACGTGCAACTCCCGCAGTGCCTTCGGGGCGCAGAGTGATACTTTCACCGCCACGGTCTAAGAAAGTGTAGGTCTCTTTATTCACAACGTCCGAGGTTTCACCCAAAATGCGGTGAAAAACTTCAGAGAATTCAAAAATAGGGGTTTCGATTTCACCATAACCATAAAGCATAGCCGTTGAGTAAGCAGTGCCTTCAACAAAGCGAAAAAGGCTGTTTTCTTCGGGCATTAAATCACGAGTCCCACGGACTCTCTGCAGCTTGCTCATATAAAATCCTTCTGACATAGTTCGTAAATGCAAAAATATGTCATTTTTGGTGTTCTTATCCTATCGATGATTACGGGCGCTGTCATCTATCAACATATAGGTGGACGCGGTGGTTTGAGCACAGGCGCTGAGGTGGATTGGCGTCTTTTGGGCGATATGGATTATATCACTGGTAAGTCTACGAGTGAATTAAAGGCTCTGGACGGCAAGGCCGTAAAAATCCCGGGTTTTATGGTTCCCTTAGAAGATTCACAAAAAGAAGTGACTGAGTTCTTGTTAGTGCCGACCCCTCAAGCATGTATCCATGTGCCCGCACCGCCGCCCAACCAAATGGTTTATGTTAAAATGCGGATGGGTAGTAATACCCAGGTGGCTTTTGGGCCGATTTGGGTGCATGGCACACTGAATATAGTCACGAAAAAATCCATGTATGGTGAAGCATCGTTTGAACTTGTCGGCGAAGCCATAGAGCCATACCAGTAGTGGCTTAAACTTTGGGAGCGCATATGCAATTGATCGAAATTCATAATTTAGAATTTGCGTATACCGCTGAAGAAAAAATTCTTTCGATTCCAGAGTGGTCGCTGAATACTGAAGAAAAAATTTTTTTATATGGCCCGAGCGGCACTGGTAAAACGACATTTTTAGAAATTCTTGCGGGGGTCTTGTTGCCGCAAAAAGGAATGGTCAAAATTTTAGGGCAAGACTTGGCAAGTATGTCCAATAGCGAGCGCGATCAATTTCGTGCGGCTCATATGGGCTATATTTTTCAAAATTTCAATTTGATTCCTTATTTGAGCGTGGAAGAAAATATTTCTTTGCCTTGCCAACTCAGCGCCGTCCGCCGCGAGCATTTGGTTGAAAAAAACATTTCGCAAGAAATTCGCCATTTGTGCGAGCGTTTAGGAATTTTAGAACTGCTTTCAAAAAATGTTACGAATTTAAGTGTCGGTCAGCAGCAACGTGTGGCTGTGGCTCGTGCGTTATTGGGTAAGCCTAGTTTGATTTTGGCAGATGAGCCTACCTCGGCTTTGGATTACGATCATCGCGAAAAGTTTCTAAAACTTCTTTTTGAACTCTGTGCTGAATATAAAACCAGTTTGATATTTGTATCCCATGATCGCAGCATGGAATCTCTTTTTGATCGATCGCTGTCATTGCATGAAATCAATCGAGGTGTGAAATGATCTTCTTAAAGCTTGCTTTAAAGTCATTGCGCAATCGATTGTTCAGTACGACATTGACGGTTTTTTCGATTGCCCTCAGTGTGACTTTGCTTTTGATAGTTGAACGTGCCAAGCATGCGGCCGAGGACGGCTTCACACAAAGTATTAGCAAAACCGATTTGATCGTGGGGGCCCGCAGTGGCCCCTTGCAATTGGTTTTGTACACGGTTTTTAATATGGGCAATGCCACCCATAATATATCTTATAAGACCTATTTAGAAATTCAAAAAAACCCTGTTGTGTCCTGGACTATTCCATATTCACTCGGGGACGGTCATCAGGGGTTTCGAGTGGTCGGCACGACAGCTGATTTTTTTATGCACTATCATTACCGTGGTGAAAATAGTGTGAGTTTAGCACAAGGTAAAATCTTTGCGGGTCTTTGGGATGTGGTGATTGGTTCTGAGGTCGCACGTAGTCTTAAATACAAACTGGATGATAAAATTATCGTCGAGCACGGCGTGACTCAGACAAAAGGTATCCATAAACACGACGACAAACCATTTCGTGTTGTCGGTGTTTTAAACCCTACCGGCACCACGGTGGATCGTGCTTTGTACATTACCTTAAAGGCCACTGAAGCCATGCATATCGATTGGCATGATGGGTCAGCACCAAAGCATGGACACGAAACGCATACTAATGAAATTCATGAAGAAGATATTAAAATCGATGAGATCTCTGCATTCTTCGTAGGTGCACGGTCACGAATCGATACATTGCGTTTGCAGCGCGAGATCAACGAATACAAGGCAGAACCTTTGTTGGCAATTATTCCAGGTCTGACTTTGAGTGAGCTGTGGCATAATCTTTCCTATGCTGAAAATATTCTGAAAGTGATTTCATGGATGGTTGTAAGTGTTGGGTTCATGGCGATGTTGATTGCTTTGATGACAACCTTGAACGAAAGACGACGCGAGATGGCCATCTTGCGTTCTATTGGTGCCAGTCGATTGCAAATTTTAATGTTGCTCGTGTTAGAATCTGCAGTTTTAACTTTTGCTGGGATTGTTTTGGGAATGTTGCTGACTTTGGGGTTAAGTTCTTTGTTAGCCCCGTGGTTGGCGTCTGAATTTGGTTTTTATTTAACGGTGACGATGTTTTCAAAAACAGAGTGGGCTTATTTGTCAGTGACTTTGATGGGTGGGGTGCTGATTGGTTTCGTGCCCGCATGGCGTGCACTTCGATATTCATTAAAAGACGGGTTGAGCGCAAAGATTTGAAGGCCTCAATCTTATTTTTATGCTTTACTGGCTTAGCTCAGCCACCAGTTCCGAAATTCTTAGCTACCAAGACTGCGCAGTGGCTTTTCCGCGCTTGATCATAAATTCAATATCCGAATGGGCGTTGTCTTCTGTGATTTCTATTTCAGGATATCTACTTTTGAATACTCTGTAGACTTCATCTACAAATGCCTGACCCACGGCTTTGACACCTTTGAAATCCAATATGACATGATTAAATTTTTCTACTCCAACTAAAACTCTCTTTGCTTGAGATCTAGATACGAAATGATCTTCTTTGGACAAACTTAATAACACAACGATTTGCGTTCTGTCGAATGCAAGCGTTTCAGGGTTTTGGAATTTTTCAAATATATTTCGAAGCAATGTTTTTGAATCTAAATCGATACTCATTTTCACGATAGTACCCAATTGGACTTTTGAGTCTTTGTGCTCGATAAACCAATCTTCTCTTAAATTATCTCGAGAGTAGGCAAGTCCATCAGATAAAATGCTAAAAGAATCAAATGCCCTCGAAGTAAAGAAAATGCCTTCTCCAGAGTGACGAGTTTTGTCTGTGGTCAACTTGCCTTTGGATAATTGCAAAATACTGTCACGCTCGTCAGCATAGTTAAAAGCCTCTTTCAGCTTTTTGAAAATTCCTATTCCATTGTCACAAATTGTGTACGTTAGTGTGTTATTCTGAACCGAAGAAGCTACCTCGATAATTGTTCCCAATGAATGATCTACGGCGTTGTTGAATATTTCAGTAAATCCATAGTAGCAAATGTGCAAAACATTTTCTGGAAGCTTAGAGACGGTTTTATCAAAATCTTTTGTCCAAATGTCGGACTCAGACAAGCCTGGTGATATTTTATATTTTCGATGGGTTATCAAAGAAGACTTTAAAAAATAGACCATGTTGTTTGTTGAGCCCTCTTTAAATAACTGCCCTGATGCACAGAGGGCATTTATGTGGCGATGAACTGTTGTCCTTGTTACGTTGAATTTTTTCATAGTTAAAGACGCAATGTCGCTAGAATGAGTTTCGACATTTTTTAGGATAAACTCTTTAATTTCAGTGGCTTGGTTTAGCAACAGACCCTCCAGTTATAACTAGTGTGATTGTACAGTTATAACTACAAAAAGTCCAGTTATAACTATCAATGTGTCACACTATAACTACTTAGTGACCAATGTAATGGACTTGAAGGTAATTGAATCGTTATAACCACAGATTAAAGGATATTATAACACTTGAAAACTCGGCTGACCTCGAGGGCCTCACATATAAATGAAGTCGAAAACGGAGTAGCAAAAATCTGGTTGGCGCTAAACCTACCCACAGATTAAATCTGAGGAACATTTAATCTAAGGTTGAACGCGCTCTAAGCTGAAATTTTAACTTTGTCAGCTTTTTCTGCTTCGTAATCCGAATAGGGTGTTTTCACAACGTACTCTTCGCCATTTTCTTTGTACCCACGAACTTTGTACATTTTGATAGCGTCGGTACGGCCCTTTACTTCAGCAGCGCCTGCGTAGTCTAAAATAAATGTATCATTCGTCAGTGCAATCACATCATCGGTAATGAGTAAGTCTGCGCCAAATGCCTTTGTCGAAGCTTCGATGCGAGAGGCTGTATTCACGGTATTTCCGATAACGGTGTACTCCATACGCTCGTCTGAACCAATGGTGCCTGAAATTGCACTGCCTGCATGAAGTCCCATACCAATCATAATGGGGTCTTCACCACGGTCTATGCGAGTTTGATTTAAAATATTCAGTGCACGGCGCATTTCGATACAAGCGCGCACGGCATTCGTCGCATCTTTATCAGAGCTTTTTGGAGCTCCCCAAATAGCCATGATGGCATCACCGATGAATTTATCAACGACTCCGCCGTGTCGATTGATAATTCCCACCATGACTGCAAAGTATTCATTGAGCATGGCAACAACTTGTTCAGGGCTACGGTTTTCAGAGAACGCGGTGAAGCCCCGAATATCACTAAAAAAGACCACAACTTCTTTGTTCTGACCACCAACGCCGATATCGTTATTCATTAAATCCTCGGCCACTGAAGAGCCGTGGAATTTACTGAAAAGACTTTTCACTTTATCACGCTCTTTAAGACCATCTGTCATTTCGTCAAAGGCAGTGGCAAGATCGCCCACTTCATCATGTGAACGCACCGTTAAACGGGCTTTCACGTCGAAGTTCCCTTTGGATACGACCTTGATCAGCTCGGCTAATTTTTCGATAGGCGAAGTGAGTGTCATCGAAAACAAAAAGATGCAAAATACTGATAGTGAAATCGCACAACCTGCCACAAAGATAGCTCGGCGACGAACCTCTTGAGAAACCTCTAGAATAGTTTCTTCAGAAATTTGTGAAATCACAGTTCCGCCAAACGAAGTTTTAACTGAGGCGCCAAAGAACTGTTTGTCTGAATCGGGATCTGTAAACTTTGTTTGAAACTGCGGTGATTTTTGTACCATGGCTTTTTGCACGATCGGGTACTTGCTCATATTAAAACGTGCAATGGCTTTTTGCTCGTTTTTATGAGCAAGCAGTACACCGGTGCGATCAATTAAAAATTGTGTTCGCTCTGATGGATCAGTGAAAGCTTTTTCAATCACAGATAAATTCACATCTGCTAAAACGATATGTGTAATGCGACCTTGTTCGTCCCGCAGCAATGGAATGCCCACTGTAAACATAGCAGGGGCCTTTGGGTATGAAGCATTCTTAACTTCGACGGTTCCTTGAGCCACACTACGGATCGGAAAATTCTGCCAACTACGAACATTGTTTAGATAAGATTCACTAAGCCCGTAGGATTGCAGTGCAGAGATTTTGACTTTGCGTGCAACTTGAACCATTGAAGCACCAGAAATTTTTAAAATTTCTAAAGAAATAAAATCTTTATCTTTTTGAAATCCTAAATCAAAATCTTCAGTGGTATGCTTGGCAACACCATTGAATAGCATTGTGGCTTTCGAGCGAGTTTGCTCGACAACAGAGTTGATGATGTTATCAAGCTCTTTGGCCTTTGCGCTGGCAGATTCAAGATTTGAAATATCTAGCTGTTCAGCTGATTTTTTTTCAAAAAATTGCGAGCTGATATATGTGATTGTTCCAGTTGCCAAAAGCAAGATAAGTATGGTCACTGAAATTAGCTTTGTAGAAATGGGTATTCTCATTTAAAAACTCCATTCTGCAAAAAAGTTGAGGTAGTGACCTACAATGACAGTCGAGATGGGCTCTCCACCTTGAGCACTAAAAGCTGTGACATCGCCTTTGTAGGATGCCTTATCTTCTCTTCGTGCATAACCAACAAGGCCAGTAAATTTTTGGTTGAAACGATAACTACCTAAAAAACCAATTTGGTTTGATTGGGTGGGGTTGATGGACTGACCATTCGGGGTATTTACTTTAAGTGAGCTAAAATAGAGGTGAGTATTAAACTGAATACCCAGTTTCGGAGTCAGTGAATACCAGTACTCCGCACCCAAGTGTGGCCCCAGAGTACTGATTTTTGTTTCTCTTGTCGAGCTTAACAGATCGTCCGCTATGCTCTGAGGAATCTCTTTATATACAAGCCCAGCTTGCAACCGAAGTTCAGAGCGATTGCCAATATAATTTCTATATACACTATTTAGTTCTAAAGAAGCAAAAGTTTGATTCTTGCCATTAATTATAAATCCGCTTAGATCAACAATACTAAGAAAACCCCAAAAAGATTTTGACGATATCCATCCAGCGCCAAATCGACCTGTTCCGCCGATAGCCTGATATGTAACAGAGCCACCAGTTGACGGATCTGTTCCTTCAAATTTAGCCTGTGTGACCAAATAGCTGGCAATTCCAAACCAACCACTTACTCGGTCAATGGATGCTCTTACTAGCGCCGTGTATTCAGATGCCGGTGAACGGTCGCCATCTGCAACGTCAAAACTTTGTTTTACTAGTTTCGAATTACCACGTAATTTGCCCTTAGCACGCAATGCCATCTGATATTTACCACCTGGCCACGTGGCCTCGAATGGGAGGCTTTCATTGGTGATTTTTTCATAGGTTTGAAACTTTTCCCATTTGCGATTTTTTGTATTTAGCTTTAACAGGTACACGTCGTATGTACTGACATGTTCCGGTTTGCTCCAGAAAATTTCGCGTACAAATTGTGATTCTGGTTTGGTGATTTGTGGGTCACCGACTATGGGACCTAAGACAGAAAATTGATTTTCTGTAATGGACTCGCTGCGAATGTTGTCTTTGCTTGTGGCAGAAATTTTCCAAGTATAATTTGCAGCCACGGGGATCTTTAGATCTAGGCTTGTGCCAGTTACGGATTCTGTTTTTGTGAAGCTGCCATCTTCTGAGGCCAATTCAAAATTGTAAGTTTTAGCATCTCCGACAGGTTGCCAACTAAAATTGACTTCGTGCTCGAGATCGCCAGGTGCAGAAATCTTTGTGTCTTGAAGCGGGGATTTAGCCGCCACGATATCTAGACCCACATCAAATTCAGACTGAGGACTCCAATCACCTGGAACCCCACGATAGTCACGCGATCGCAATCGCATCATGTATTTTCCAGGAGTGATTTTGCCATTCCAAGAAGGTTTATCAGATTTAAACGCAAATTTTTTGAGTTCTGGTTTTGGCTGTGCGGGCCCTTCATCAGTTGCCGCAGGGGCTTCTTTGAATGGCGCAAGCTCGACGTCGTATGAAGTCGCACCTTCGATAGGATCCCATTCGAAATTTACGAGACGACGATAGGATGCAGCTTGGGATTGAGATCCCAAAACAGTCGCCATTATAAAAATGAAGATAAGAATCTTCAAGGGCACTAATTGACCTGCACTTTCTTCAAAGTTGGAGCTTTCAAATTACTAACATCGGGCACATTTAATTTTCTAATTTCTGGTTTTTCACTTGAACGACCGTATTCATCAACAGCATATATATGCAATTCGTGTTCACCCGGTGGCAGTCCTTTGAGTGAAGTTGAATTTTTAACATAAGTTGTCTTTTTCAGATCTTTACCATCAGACATGATTGTCATTTCATACTTTTTAGCGCCATTAATATTCTGCCACTTCAGTTCGACACGCCCTTCGTTTGTCGCTTGAAGAACGCCATTTTCTGGAAAGAATTTCGGAGCGGGTAGCAATGGTAAAGGAACTAGTGCAATAGCTTTTTGCAATGGCTGTCCCATTACTTCGCCATCTTTGTCCAAAGCCTCAATAGATGCAATATAGCGACCTGGTTTATCAACGGGTGTGTTGAGCGCTTTAACATCAACTTCAACAGTTTTAAAGGCTTCAGGTGCGGCGCCTTCTTCTTGGTATTTAACACGGTACTTTGCAATTTCTTCGGCATGATTCGCAAGCCAGCTCATATCCAGTATCGGTTTTTCAACAAAGTATTGTTTTTCAGGCGACATTCCCCAGGTCAGGATCACTGGGTCTCGAGCTTTTTTGCGAATAGAAAACTTTTGTAGTTTTCCATTAAAAATTTTATTGGAATCACTGAAGTAGCTACTCATGCGCCAGTAGTAGGTGCCTTCTTTGAGGGCAGGTAAAACAAAGCCCTCATCCTTTTGAAAAGTTTGAGAGGTGATTTGTTTTTTCATTAAGTTATCACTCCACACCATCACTGTGACCTGGCGTGTTTCTTCACCTTTTTGCCATTTGAAATTCACATCCTGCAAGGCATTTGGACTCAATATCAAAGCATCTGCTAAAGGCGAAATCACAGTGGGTCCAAGGCGTGCTAGAATTTCTGTGCGGTAAACAGAGCTTTCTTCAATGGCTTTTCCGTGCAGATCACTTGCGGTCAGCTTCCAGAAATGACGACCGATGGGAAGTTTTGCATTCAGTTCATTGATATTAGCTAGAGTCGTTCGACCAGACTCGTTCATTTCTTTTCTTGTTGGTCCTATATATAGAGTCACAATCGTTTGTGGCGGGAAGCCCTTCCACTTGAATATCACCGGTTGAATATCATCCGGATCCATAAATATTGGTTTCTGAGCAACCGGAGAAATAATTTCGAGTTTGCTACTGTTCATTTTTAGGCCCGTGATGCCCAGTTCACCCATGCTGCCTGTTACAAGGGATTGGCTAGAACCGTCTTTACCGAGCAAAGAGGCCGTACCATCTAAGACTTGGACTCCGACACCACTGCCGACTGATTTAGAAAGGGAAGCAGAAGCTCCGGTTAGATCGACTTTACCATTAGCAGAGTTTAGCACGAGCCCGCCATTGCCATCTTGTTTGTTGGCACTCTTAGCGTTGACGAAAAGACTACCTTCCATCAAATCAAGGGCGATCTCGCCCTGTGCTTGTTTGATTACGATCAATGATTCGGGTTCAAGATCCAAATAACGATCCGAGCCAGCGAATTGAATTCGCACTTCGCCTTTTGCAGAAGTACGAATGGCTTCACCATTGTAAAGGGGCTCACCTGTGAAAACACTTTGCCATAGCAAACGCGAAGCGGGACGACGTTGAATGTCTTCAAAAGCTTTACCCACGTAAGCCAGTGGCTTTTCGTTACCGTGGAAAGTTATTTTGTTTTCTGTGGACTTGTACCAGAGCCATGTCATCGCGAATATCGACGATGATATGAATGCAGCAAATACAAGACGTTTCCACTGAGACTTCATTAAGAGTCCTCCTAATATTTTTTATCGGCCCCAGAAAGTCAAAGATTAAGGCCAGTTAGCTAACATCGGACTAATGACAAGCATACTTTGGTCGTGGTATGTCTTTGGAGCATGGATAATACCAAAAACTACATCACTCCAGAGGGCATCCGACGCCTTAAAGAAGAATATAATGCACTTATGCATGGCGAACGGCCTAAGGTCGTGGAGGTCGTGACTTGGGCTGCCGGTAACGGCGATCGATCAGAAAATGCTGATTATCAATATGGTAAGAAACGTTTGCGCGAAATTGATAAGCGCGTTCATTGGCTCACCAAGCGTATTGAAGATGCCGAGGTGGTGGATCCTAGTCTGATGAAGGGTGAAAAAGTACTTTTTGGTGCCACTGTCACGATCAGCGATGAGGATGGTGAGGCCAAAACTTACCAAATAGTCGGTGAAGATGAATTCGATATCAAAGCCCACAAAATATCTTGGAAATCCCCTGTAGCGAAGGCCCTTTTGGGCAAAAAATTAGGGGACGAAGTCCGCATTCATAAGCCGACTGGCGAAGAGAATGTGGTTATCGAAAAAATTGAGTATATCTAGGGGTTGAGTTAGCTAGTTCGACTAGAATTTTGCTACTCCATTTTCGCTAAAGTTCAGGAAATTTACTTTATTCGGTGGCTCAAATGGCAGCCCCGCCAGAGTACTGGCGCGACTCTATAAATACACATATGAGTAAGTATTTTGGTCTGAATCGCACGATGCAATTCAGAAAGGCCCTCTCATGGATGGATGGGCGATCAAATCACAGTGAGCAGCTGTAAAAAAACGACAAATGCACGGCCTATGGTGCCTACACCACAGAAAATTCTACATATATTTTATGCCCCAGGAATTGTACTTGCTTAAAAATTGATTCGAGTGGACAAGGTTTGTAAATCAATTTGTTGTTCAGGTATAGTATTCACAAGCAGGGGGCTTTTTGTGAGAATTCTTTCTAGTTCACTAGTTTTGAGTTTGGTTATGATACTTTCAATGTTCAGTTTTTCAGCTGAAGCTAGAAAGTCCAACCGAGCACAGCAGGCAAATGCCGCTTTACAATCTGGCACTCCAGATTACGAAATCCTAAAAGCTATGAACAATCGCAAACAAGTTAATTTCGTTGAAGGTTCAAGCCTTGAAGTTATCAAAATTTTACCAGACGATACAAATGGTCTAGAGCACCAAAAGTGGACTGTGAAACTTTCTGACGGTCGTACCATGCAAGCCATTTACAACCTTGACATGTGTGAACGCGTTCCACTCAAAGTAGGCGACACTGTTTCAATGGGTGGTCAGTTTATTTGGACAAATCAAGGTGGTATCTTACATTGGTTGCACCACGATCCTAAGGGCAACCGTCCAGATGGTTATGTCGAGCTCAACGGAAAGTTCTTTTGCAAGTAAGCTCTCGCAATTCTGTATTGCCAGATTTGAAGTTGGTTCCGTGTAAACCTGCTTGGTGGGTGCACTCTGGACATGCCCAAACTATTTGGGGACATCTTATGGGGTCCCCCTCTTTGCCTGAAGGCTCAACTGATATTGTAGTGTCTGTTTACCATGTCCTATCGGGCGATGCGAATGCAGATTACGTACGTCGCACGGCGCAAGCTATCGGCGCGAAGTCGATGCTGCATACTTACAATGTGAATAAGATTGATGATATTATCAGAACTCATGCAAAATCTTGCCGAATAAGGATCTATCATCTAGTCAATGTGGGCAATCATCTTCATCTGGTGAT
>JANNCH010000552.1:0-1620 GCA_031386315.1 Pseudobdellovibrionaceae bacterium | reverse complement strand
AATGGAACTTAGTCAGCATTAAGCTTTACTCACCTGAATCTAGTGAGTCTCTATCTATGAATGGCTATGAAATCATCTCTATTCTTGGTGCCCCTCTGAGTTTAAACTGGAACCCATAAAAGAGTGGATCAATTTGAGACGCTTTCGAATCTCTTCTTTTATTCATAATAATTTCAAACCATACTGTTTGAAAGAGGTGATTATGCACAGGACATTGCGTGCTGGTCTGTTGGCATATACATGCCTATTCTTTACAGCCTGTCAGTCATCTCCAGTCAAAGATTTCACTAGTATAAAATTTGGAATGGAAAAAAGCGACGTCTTGGAAACCATGGGTAATCCGCGCCGGACTCAGCGATTTCAAGGCAAAGACCGTTGGACCTATGTATTTTATGACAAACAAATTCGCTTCGAAAAAGAAGTGCAGTTTTTTGAAGGCAATGCCATCTATGTTGGCGATACATCGGAGCCCGCTGAAAATCAGTCTGCATTCGCAGTGGACAAACTAAATGAATCAAAAAATAAAGCCCTCGATGAACAGCAAACGCGCGATGCCATTGAAAATCGCAATGCGTACAATATCTACGAAGCCAAAATCAAGGGGACATCATCACCGCAGTATGTACCCGTGTTCAAACCACTGCAATAATGCTACAATTTATTTAGATAAAATAACGGGGCTTGAAAGTTCTGGATTGTCGTTATTTTTTTTCTGACTGGATTTACTTGGCTTAAGTTCTTTCGCTGCAGGCTCAGGCGAACCATATTGTTTGCGCACTTTATACAAAGTCTTTTTTAGTCGTGCTTCCATTGTCATTTCGTGTTCCATATCTTCTAAAGACTTCAACTCGAAACGCTCATACTGACGTTTGCCCTTGAGGCCTTTTTCTGGAAAACGGTATTGCAAATACGAGCGGGCCTTTTCGTATTCTTCTATGCTTTTTTCCATCGACTTATGCTCTGTCACAAGATTTTTTATAATTTCAGCAATTCTTGCAGCCTCTTTAGTGTGTTGCTTTTCTTCTATAATTTTTTCGATGATTTCTTCGCTTGATTTGATTTTTGCCTGAAAAGTACTTACTTTATTTTGAGTCTCAGCATATTCATCTTTTCCTTCGCTCTTCGCCTCGGCCTTAGCTTCGCCACCCTCGGCCTTTTCACCATGCTCAGCAGCTTTTTCATTGGCTTGGACATTAGAAAAAAGCAGAGCACTAACGATAAATATTTTATATAGTAGCGAGCACATCTTGCCTCCAAGAAATTTGCAGTGACAAATACTTGATACGACTAACCACAACAAACGTTTTTGCAGGATTCAATCCGTTGATCGTAAGTGAACCGTTGCGAACGCCCTTCATCAGAATATTTGCATCCCAACCAAAACGCGAATCTGCTAAGGCATCTCGCAAATCACCGTATATTTTTTTAGAATCAATCCCGCGAATCGATAGTGAGTAAGTTAGTCCACCTGTAGCTTGATCTGAGTTTGCAAAATCGCTCACATCCTGAAAACCGGGGCTATCAATGGTAGATGGAGCCTCTTCAATACGATCCAGAGGCTTACTAAAATCGTAGCTACCTTCGGCCTCTGGCTCTAGCTGTGGCTCGGGCTCACTTGCC
>JANNCH010000535.1:0-2092 GCA_031386315.1 Pseudobdellovibrionaceae bacterium | reverse complement strand
CCCGCGGTGCAGAACAAAAAGACTTTATGCACTACCTGAAAAAACAAGCTCGTTTCAAAACCAGCAGTGATACTATTTTGGCTCGTGCAGAATTTCCGGTTGCGGGGGCCACGAACGAAGAAGAAATCGGCAGCATTGACGATGTCAGCATTATGAAAACGATTCGCTCTGAGGTTTTGCAAGGGGCCTATTACTTGATTGATTACCGCAGATACGCAGGGTACGAGCCCGGCGACAACGTCGTGAATGTCTTTGCTATGGGATCGTTGACCACCGAAGCCATCAAGGCCTCTGAGGCTTTACTAGCACGTGGTATATATGCCAATGTGATCGTTGTGACTTCATCTGATTTGCTTGCGGGCATACCGGCCCACGAAAATGATTATGACTACTTGAAAAATTATCTTAGTGTAAATTCAAATCTTTTCTTGAAACGCACAGAAGAAGTTTCTTCAAGTGATTTGATCACAGTTGCTGGTCGTCGCATTCCAGTTGTTAGCGTCCATGATGGTGAGCCCGGGTTGTTAGATAACATTGGTTCAATTATTGGTGTTCGCCAAGAATGTTGTTCGGTACGCAAGCACTCTAAGTGCGGACGTCCTGATGAAATCTATGCCTTCCATGGCATTGATGCTGATTCAGTGGTTGAAGCCTGTGGAAAAGTTCTTGCTGAGACTGCGCTAGAAAAAGTGATCGTCAACGAAAGTACTTTGGATGGCGCCCATCAATCTGCGGCAACGAATCCTCAACACTGGACCGAGCTTTGGCCTTCACGTAGCTCTGCACAGAAACACTAGGTTGAATAATGAATTACTCGGCCTTAGCTAAAAAAGAATTTCCCTTTGCGGGGGAATTCTTTTTATCACGCACTAAAAAACATGACGAATTGATTTTCTTTGTGCCTTTTTACGGCGGTGTAAAAAAGCAATTGCTGAGACATATCCGCTTCGTTAATCAATTGGGCTATGATGCCTTTGCGTTTGAACTTGAGGGCAATCATAAAGATTGGACCAAACTCAAACCACCCATCAGTAGCCAAGGTCATTTTGGTGTTAAACATCTCTATGCCGATCAGATCGAAAGACTGCTGAACGATATTCCGGGCAAAAAAATTATTTTCTCGTTTTCAAATCCATGTGGTTCAGCCTTTGAAGCCATGGCTCGTCGTCAGTGTTCAGACACAGTTGCGATGATCTGCGATAGCGGTCCCACAGACAAATTTTTGCCATCGGTCGCTAAATTGCTAGAACATGAACTCAAAGTTAAAACCCTGGCGCTACGTTTAGCGATCACTCCACCATTTGCATTGTTCTGGAGTCCTTACTTTCACAAAGATTTACACACTGACCTAGCAACCTTCCCCGAGGGCTTCCCATTACTTTCGATCAGAGGCTGGAAAGATCAATTGATCCCACCCGCCCACATAGATTCAGTATTTGAACCCCACACAAATTTAGACTGGCAAAAACTCAGCCTACCTGAGGCCGAACACCTCAAAGGTCTCAGAGATTTCAAAGATGACTACCAACCCGTAGTAGAAAAATTCCTATTAGGAATTTCAGCAAAAGAAAAAGCCAAAAATTTCTAAAGTATACTGCACACAACTAAGCTTGTGAAACAGATCACAGGCATTACATTTTCGACTTAGTAGAATGTTTTTGCATTATGCATGGACTCAAATGGCAGTCCCGACCGAGTACTGTCGGGACTCTATAAATAGAGGACATCTTTTTAAGCTTATACTTTCGAATCAGACAAGCGCTTTATAGCAACGAAAAGGCCTTCTTGGGTAGGAATAACGGCACTATCGTAGAATTTCTTGTCTGCTAAGCGAAGATTAAAATCTGCGAGTGGGTGGTTTGATCATTGCTGATAATATTTTTCTGGCTGGCAAAGTTTGGGGCGGTGAAGCCACACAAAAATTCAACGACAAACAAATCAAAGTTATGCAGGATTTTAATCTTCGCTTAGCAGACAAGAAATTCTACGATAGTGCCGTTATTCCTACCCAAGAAGGCCTTTTCGTTGCTATAAAGCGCTGGTCTGATTCGAAAGTATAAGCTTAAAAAGATGTCCTCTATTTATAGAGTCC